>JBCCSW010000577.1:0-1513 GCA_039199465.1 Pseudomonadota bacterium | reverse complement strand
GCCCTCGCGCCGAGTGGTGCTGCTCCGCCGGCCGTGCCGGCTGAGGGTGAGGCGCTCGCGGCACTCGAGCCTGGTGGCTCACCCGACATCGCGCTGGCGGAGACGCCCGGAGAGGTGGCTGAAGATCGGACCAGGGATGGGGCAGACGGATCTACAGGCTCATCGGTTGGCGGTGGCGCGTCCGCATCGCCGCGCTTCGACGTGGTGCGTGTGGCGCCTGACGGCATGGCGGTGATTGCCGGCCAGGCGGCGCCGCGCTCGCGCGTGGAGCTGCTGATCGACGGTGAGGCGACCATGTCGGCGGACGTCGACGACAGCGGGAGTTTCGCGATCATTGCGGATATCGGCACGACCGACGCGCCCCGCACCCTGCAGCTTCGGCTCAAAGGCGCCGCGGCCGGGGACGACACGGCGCTGGCGGGGGCCGCGATCCAGATCAGCAGTGCCGAGGCCGCCGAGCTTGCCGCCTCGGCGGCGGCGGACGTGGCACAGCCGGTTGCACCGACCGATGATGAACCGGTCGGAGAGGCGCCCGAGCAGACGCCCGCGCCCGATACGGCGCTGGCCGGGCTGAGCGCGCCGGTGGTGCTGCTGCCGCGGCTCGACGACGATGCAGGCGATGCGGCGGCCCCCACCGCCGTGCGCGCCGGTGCCGAACGCGTTGCGCTGATTGCGCCGGGCGCGACGACGGTGCCGCGGCTCGTGCTGGACACGCTAAGCTACGTGGAGGGGCAGGACGGGACGGCCATCGGCCGGGCCCCGGGTGCCGCCCGTATCCGTGTCTTCGTGAACAATGCTCCCGCCACCGAGATCCGCGCGAGCGATCAGGGTGCCTGGACCGCCTCGATCCCCGCCGCGATGATGCGCCGCGCGCGCCTCCTGCGCTTCGAGCAGGTGAGCGATGGCGGCGAGGTCGTCTACCGGCTGGAGACGCGCTTTTCCTATCGCGAGGCGGGGGCGACGCTGGCCTTGCGCGAGCGGACCATTACCGTGGCGCGGGGCGACAGCCTGTGGCGCCTCGCGGAAAACATTTATGGCGAGGGCAGGCGTTACAGCGTGATCTTCGGCGCCAATGACGGCCTGATACGCGACCCGGACCTGATCTATCCCGAGCAGGAATTCGTCATCCCCGAGCTCGTGGACGACCCGACCTCTCGATAGGGGTGGCAACCGGCTTTGCGAGGCGTTCTGCGCCCTTGGCAGGGTAGGGCACGCCTGCGAGAACCCATCAGAGAACGCTGACCACGAGGCACCGCATGGCCCGCCGCAAGCGCAGGACCACCACGGCCGGCACGCCGGAGCTTTCGATCCTCTCCCGGGCAGTGCCCGATATCTGGCCGGCCTCGCGGCCCGATCTGCGGCTTCGAGTGGTCGCCTCGCTCACCTTTCTTATACTTGCCAAGATCTCGACACTGACCACGCCCTTCTTCTTCGGCTGGGCGGTGGACGGGATCGGGCCCGAGGGCAACGCGGCGCTGGCCTGGGCGCCGGCTGCGCTGGTCGCGGCCTATGT
>JBCCSW010000576.1:0-1519 GCA_039199465.1 Pseudomonadota bacterium | reverse complement strand
GCGGTGCGTGGCCGTCCTCACAGGCCTCGATCGCCGCGGCACAAACCTCGCGGGGATCGAGCAGCTTGAGGTTCATCACGGCCGAGAGGCGGGCGTGGTAGAGCGTGGAGTTGCCGCCGGCGATGGCGTCCTGGAAATCGCCGAAGAGCGGCAGCCGATGCTCGATGAAATAGCGCAGATGCGCCAGCGCCTCGCGACGCGTAACCGCTTCGGCGAACCCTTCGGTCGAGCCCGGCGCCGCCGGAAACGCCCGTTCCACCATGCGCATCACCGCTTCGGTCACGTCATCCGGCACAGAATGCGGTCGCCCGGGCGTCTTCCCCGGACCCGCCTTGCCGAAGCTGCCGCGGTTCTCCTTGTCGTAGTTCCAGGCACCGCCCTCGGGCTGGTCTCCGTTCATGAGCCAGCCGGTCTGGCGCCGCTTCATGCGGTAGAAGTCCTCGAGGATGAAGCGCTTACGCCCCGACCGCCACGTCGCGAACTCCTCGGGCGAGGAGAGGAAATGCGTGTCCTCCCAAACGGTCAGCCCGTTGAAGCGCCGCCTCAGCGCCTCGAGCACCCGCCAGTCACCCGGCAGGGTCACATGCATCTCCTCGGCCGCGACCCGCGCCGCGCCTTCCGCCAGCGTCTCGGCAGGCGCCTCGCCGTCCAGCGCATGGTAGACCACGGTCCAGCCCTTCTCGCGCAGCGCATCCGCAAAGTGCCGCATGGCCGAGAAGAAAAGCACCAGCCGCTTCTTGTGCTGGCGGAGATAGGCGGCTTCTTCGCGCGCCTCGGTCATCACGATCACGTCCTGCGCCGGGTCGCTCTCGCGCAGGATCTTCGCCTCGATATCGAGCTGATCGCCCAGAATGAGGATGGCGCGACGGTAGCCCTCGTTCATGGCTTCACGCCCCGGTGCCGGTCGACGGGGCCCTGGCCGTGCGGCGGCAGCGCTCCGAGCAGTACTTCACCTCGTCCCAAACCCGCTCCCACTTCTTGCGCCAGATGAAGGGCAGCCCGCAGGCAGCGCAGGTCTTCGAGGGCAGGTCACCCTTCTTTCGCATCTTCGCCATGGGTGTTCAGCCGAGGCAGGGCGCACCCGCGCGCGCGGCGGCGTTCCCGTCGAAGAGGCCTTCATGCTGCTCTTCCGTGCCGTCCCGGTGCCGGAACGTGACTGTCAGCCGGGCATCCCGCATTTCGCTTCCCGACACGCGCGTGCCGGCGCTGCCGGAGATCCGATCGTCGAGATCGAGGGTGAAGCCGAAGCGCACGGTCTCGGGGAAGGTCGCGAAGCTGAGCGCGATCATCTCGTCACCGTCGGCGACCGACTGGCCGGCCGCCAGCGCTGCTGCGCCCGCTTCCGCGCGAAAGGGCTGCGCCACGTTGAAGCCGGCGCCGCCCGGAAGGGCGTCCACCACCAGCCGTCCGGCCGACGGCCCGAGATCGATCGCCACGGCGTCGATCCACCATCCCTCGGGCGAGAGGTTCGTGATCTCGAAACGATCGACGGGCGCGCCTTCCGTGAAGCGCACCTCGG
>JBCCSW010000575.1:0-1530 GCA_039199465.1 Pseudomonadota bacterium | reverse complement strand
GCGAAAGCCATGCGCGCCCAGCAGGTCGATGACCTCCTGCGTGACGTTGTAGACCGGTGCGCGGTACCCGCGCGGCGGCCGGCCCACGATGCGCCGGTGGCTGTCCATCGCACGGTCGAACCACTTGGCCTGGTTGCCGCCCTCGACCGGGTCCTCGTGCAGATGCCCGTGATGGCCGATCTCGTGGCCGCCCGACAGGATTGCCTCGACCGCCTCGGGATACTGCTCCAGGCACCAGCCGGGGATGAAGAACGACTGCTTCAGGCCGAGGCGGCGATAGGTCTCGAGGATTCGCGGGATCGCGACGGTCGGGCCGTAGCGGCCCATCGAGATCGGGTAGAGCCTGCGATGCGCGTCCTTCGGCCGGGCGATGTGGATCAGACTGTCGGCATCCATGTCGAAGGTCAGCGCGCAGGCACAGCGCGCGCCGTTCGGCCAGGGGATCGGGTTGGCGATCATGCGCTGTCTCCCAGCAGATGGGCATCGGCCGCGTCCCAGCAGAGCGTCACCCGGTCGCCGTTCTTAAGGGCAAGGGCGCCGAGCGCGCGCTCCTGCAGCTGGACGCGGAACTCGGTGCCGTCGGCGGCTTCCAGATAGAGTGTTACGACCGAGCCCACGAATTCCTCCGAGATGAGCCGCGCCTCGACCGTGTTCTCGCCGCCCGCGCCGATGCGCACCCGATCGGCGGCGATGACGAAGGTCGCCTCGGCCGTGGGCAGAGCACCGTTGGCACGCAGTCGGAAGCGCCCGGCAGGGCCGTCTACCGTCAGAGTGCCGCCTTCGGCCGCCTCGACCCGGCCCGTCAGGATGTTGTTGGCGCCCGCGAACTCGGCGACGAAGCGGTCGGCAGGGGTGCGGTAGATGTCGCGCGGTTGACCGACCTGGGCGATCCGGCCCTCGTTCATGATCACCACCCGGTCGGCCATGGCGAAAGCCTCGGACTGCGAGTGGGTGACATAGACGAAAGTGATGCCGAGATCGCGCTGCAGCCCGGTCAGCACCCCCTGCATGCGGATCGTCAGGTGCTGGTCCAGCGCCGACAGCGGCTCGTCCAGCAGCAGCATCCGCGGTTCGGTCACCAGGCTGCGGGCCAGCGCCACGCGCTGGCGTTGACCGCCCGACAGCGTGGCGACGTTGCGCCGCTCGAACGCCGCGATGCCGAGGCGCTCCAGCCAGTCCATCGCGCGGCGGCGACGCTCGGCGCTGGCGATGCCGCGCATCTTCAGCCCGAACTCGACGTTCTCTCGCACCGTCAGGAACGGAAACAGGGCCAGCGACTGCCAGACCAGGGGCGTGGCGCGCGCAAGGGGCGCGACCACGTTACAAACGCGCCCCGCCAAGCGGATATCGCCCGCGCGTGGGGCCGCCCAACCCCCCACCATCACTACTGCTGTGTCCGCCCAGCCCCCCAAGATCACTACCGTCGGGCCCCTCGCTGCTGTTGCCGCCGCCCGCGTGCTCATCGCCCTTATCGTCACCGCCCATATCATCGTCATCATCGCCGCAATCGTCGTCCGCGGCGTCCGTGTC
>JBCCSW010000574.1:0-1543 GCA_039199465.1 Pseudomonadota bacterium | reverse complement strand
CTCGACGCGGTCGAGAGCCTACTCGCTGAGCATAAGGACGTGGCCGCGGTCATTGCGGAACCGCTGCAGAGGATCATCCCTGCCAAGCCCGGTTTTCTTGAGGGGCTCCGCGCACTCTGCGACCGGCACGGCGTGCTGCTCATTTTCGACGAAATCGTCACCGGATTCCGCCTCGACTACGGCGGGGCGCAGGAACGTTACGGCGTGGTCCCCGATATCGCGACGCTGGGTAAGATCATCGGCGGCGGCTTTGCCCTGGCAGCCTTGGGCGCCAGCCGTGAGATCATGTCCCACTTCGACAAAGAGATGGTCGGCGCAGATGGCTGGCTGATGCAGCTGGGCACGCTATCGGGCAATCCTGTTGCCGCTGCCGCCGGGCTCAAAACGATGGAGGTGCTGCGGCGCCCCGGTCAGTACGACACCCTCCGCGCCACCGGCCAGCATCTGATGGACATGCAGTCGCGCGCGCTGGCCGCAAGGGGCATCGCCCATCGGATCTGCGGCGACCCGACCCTTTTCGATATCTACTTCACCGATTCTGATCCCGTCGACTACCGCTCAGCACAGCACAAAGCCCCCGCGCAGAACGGCGTCTGGAATGCCACGCTACGGGCGCATGGCGTGTTTAAGAGCGCGGGCAAGCTCTATCCCTCTCTCGCGATAACGGAGGCCGATCTTGAGCTCACCGAGGCGGCGATCTCAGCAGCGGCAGATGCCGTGGCGTCGCATCTGGACGGGGCGCTCTAGGCCTGCACTGGCCAGACGCGGTCCAAGGCCAGCAAGCCTAGGATGAGCGCCACCAGCCCGCCCGAGATCAAGGCCAGCACCGCCCAGCCAAAGCTTGAAATCACCGCCCCTGCCGCGAAGGCGCAGATCGTTGAAACCAGCGCGATGATCGTGTCATTTGCGCCCTGGACGGCAGCCTTTTCCTCCTCGCTCACGGCAGCGGCGAGCAGCGTCGTGGCCCCGATGAAGCTGAAGTTCCATCCCAGGCCCAAGACGATCAGCGACCCGTAGAAATGCAAGGCCGAAATCCCCATGGCCGCAGCCGCCGCCGCGACGATGATCGTGATCAGGCCCGTGACCGCGATGCGCTCTGCTCCGAACCTTTGGATTAAAAAACCCGTGAAGAAACTGGGCGCGAACATTGCAACGATGTGCCAGCGGATCACGTCGCTGGCCGTGTCCTCGGTAAAGCCACAAGCGACCATGGCAAGCGGCGTCGGGATCATGAGAAAGACCATGACACCCTGGGAGATCGCCGCGATCCCGACAGCCTTCTGAATGGGACGGCGCCGGAGCGCTGCGAGCGTGGCGAAACGGCTGTTGCCGTCCAGCCTGGGCGCGCGCTCGGGCAGCGGCATCCGCACAAAGGCCATGGGCAGAAGCCCTAGCAGGCAGATGCCTGCGATGGCCCCGTAGGCTCCTGCGAAGGGGATCGGCGCCAGCGCGTCGCGCGCTACGATGAAAAGCTGCGGTCCGACGATCGCTGCCACCAGGAGCGAAGTGAGCATCAACGAGATCGCCACCGGCCTAAGGCCGG
>JBCCSW010000573.1:0-1545 GCA_039199465.1 Pseudomonadota bacterium | reverse complement strand
GCAGAACGGCGCTCGCGGTCTCGATGCGGCCGCTGGCATGGCCAAGCCAGGTGATCTTCAGGGGGCGCTGTCTCCGGATCGCTGAGGGCGAGGTCGGGGGGCGGGCCGCCAGACCATAGCCGCGCCGCCCCGCCGGCGAAACGCCCGACATCCGTGCCCCGACAGCACCGGGCCTCCCCCGGGCAAGCGGCTGCGATCATCGCCTTGCGCGCCGCAACGCTGCCCCTTGCCCGCCCTGTGGCGGGGCGGCTAGACCGCTGCCGAACACGGGGTGCCATGGCGTGCCCAGACGGGCCGGAGGGGACATGTCGATCGACGGCGAGACCGTGCGCCGGGTGGCGCGCCTGGCGCGCATCGCGGTGGAGGAGGATGAGATCGACGGGCTCGCGGGCGAGCTCTCCTCGATCCTCGACTGGGTCGAACAGCTCCAGGCCGTCGATGTCGAGGGCGTCGAGCCGCTTGCCTCGGTCAATGACAGCACGATGCCGCGCCGGGCCGACGGCGTGACCGCGGCCGAGGGCGAGGCCGGCATCCGCGACGACGTGCTCGCCAACGCGCCCGAGGCGGTCGAGGGCTTTTTCGCCGTGCCCAAGGTGATCGAATGACCGACACGACGTCCGGCGCAGTGTCCGGCTCGGGCGCGGCCGAGCGTCCGGCCGCCATGACCATCGCCGAGGCCGGCCGCGCCCTGCGCGAGGGCAGCCTCACCGCGCATGCGCTGGCCGAGGACTGCCTCGCCGCCATCGCCGAGGGCGCGGTACTGAACGCCTTCGTCCGCATCACCGCCGACAAGGCGCTTGCCATGGCCGCGGAGGCTGACCGCCGTCGTGCCGCGGGCGAAGACGGCGCGCTGCTCGGCATCCCGATCGGCGTGAAGGACCTGTTCTGCGTCGACGGCGTGGCGAGCCAGGGCGCGAGCCGCATCCTCGACGGCTTCGTGCCACCCTACGAGAGCACGGTGACCCGCCAGCTCTGGGCCGCGGGCGCCGTCTGCCTCGGCAAGCTGAACCAGGACGAGTTCGGCATGGGCAGCTCGACCGAGCACAGCGTCTACGGCCCCGCGATCAGCCCCTGGCGGCGCGAGGGCGACAGCGCGGCGATCGTGCCGGGCGGCTCCTCCGGCGGCTCGGCCGCTGCGGTCGCGGCCGATCTCTGCCTCGCGGCCACGGCGACCGATACCGGCGGTTCGATCCGCCAGCCGGCCGCCTTCACCGGGACCGTGGGCATCAAGCCGACCTATGGGCGCTGCTCGCGCTGGGGGATCATGGCCTTCGCCTCCTCGCTCGACCAGGCGGGCCCCATCGCCAAGACGGTCGAGGACGCGGCCCTGATGCTGCAGGCGATGGCCGGCCACGACCCGATGGACAGCACCTCGGTCCCGCTCGACGTGCCCGACTTCTCGGCCGAGATCGCCGGCGATCTGCGCGGCAAGCGCATCGGCGTGCCGGCCGAATACCGCGACGGTCTGTCCGACGAGATGGCCGGCGTGCTGGAGGACGGCATCGCCAAGCTGCGCGACGCCGGTGCCGAGATCGCCGAGGTGTC
>JBCCSW010000572.1:0-1555 GCA_039199465.1 Pseudomonadota bacterium | reverse complement strand
CTCGTGGTTCGTGATCTTGTCTCAGTCGGGCGTCATCAACGCGATGCTGGGCACGGTCGGGCTTGGCCCCTTCACGATGCTGAACACGATGTTCGCCACCGTAGTGGGCTACCTGACGCTGGTACTGCCGCTGGTGGTGATCCTGCAGACATTGGCGCTGTCGGCGGTTGATCGCGACCTTATCAGCGCGGCCGGCAATCTGGGCTGCCCGCCGGGGCGCGTGCTGACGCAGGTCATCCTGCCCGCGGCGCGCACCGGGCTGATCGTCGCGGCGCTGATCGCCTTCATCCTGTCCTTCGGAGACTTCGTGAGCCCCTACTATCTTGGCGGATCGACGCCCCCGACGCTGCCGATCCTGATCATCGACACCACCAAATCGGGCCAGCAATGGCCGCGCGCGGCGGTCGTCGCCATCGTGATGATCGTGACGCTTCTCACCATCGCCTTCGCCGCCGTCACCGCGGCCTATGCCAAGCGCGGGCGGATGGCATGAGGAGCGGTCGCGCCCTCGGCTGGATCCTCGCGCTCTATGTCGGGGCGCTCTTCGTGTTTGTGTTCGCACCGATCGCCTTCAGCGTCGTGTTCTCCTTCAACTCCGACCGATTTCCCACCATCCCGCTCGGCCAGTTCACGACGGTCTGGTACGAGACGGTCTGGGCCGATCCCGATGTCTGGGATGCGGCGGCGCGCAGCCTGACCGTCGCGCTCTCGACCGCGGCGATTGCCACGACGCTGGGCTTTGCGACGGCCTATACCGACTATCGCTTCGGCTTCCGCCTGAAGGGCGCCTATCTGGCGCTTGCGCTGCTGCCGCCAACGATCCCGCTGATCATCCTGGCGCTCGCCATGCTGGCCTGGTTCTCGCGCCTCGGCATCTCGGGGCAGCTCTGGTCGATCGTCGTCGCGCATTCCGTGCTGACCGCGCCCTTCGCCATGGCCATCATCCGCCTGCGCCTGGAACAGATGGACGCGAGCCTGGAGGCCGCCGCCTGGAACCTGGGCGCGGGGCCGTGGCGGGCGCTCAGAGAGGTCATCCTGCCGTTCTGCCGCCCGGCGATCATCGCGGCCGCCTGTCTGACGGCGGCGGTGTCGTTCGACGAGTTCACGATCGCCTGGTTCGTCTCGGGTCTGAACAAGACGGTCCCGGTCCATATCCTCGAGATCGTGCAGGGCAATATCGATCCGCAGGTGAACGCCATCGGCAGCCTCGTCTTCGCGACCTCGATGGTGCTGGTCGCCGCGGCACAGGGCTTTTCCATGCTGCGGGGCCGGCTGTGAGCACGCTGATCGAGATCGCGGGGGTCGAGAAGCGCTTCGGCGCCTTCACGGCCGTCCACCCGATGAACCTGAAGATCGCCGAGGGCGAGTTCCTGGCGATCATGGGCCCCTCGGGCTGCGGCAAGACCACGACGCTGCGCATGCTGGCGGGGTTGGAGGCCCCAAGCGCCGGCGAGATCCGCATGGACGGGCGCGTGATGAACGAGGTCGCGCCGCATGAGCGCGACACGCCCCTGGTCTGGCAGTCGCTGGCCCTGTTTCCGTTCCTGACGGTGCG
>JBCCSW010000571.1:0-1568 GCA_039199465.1 Pseudomonadota bacterium | reverse complement strand
GGAGGATCAGCTTCTGCTTGATGAAGTCCCAGATGATCCGGGTCATCTCGTCGCCGTCGAGTTCGACGACGGGGTTGTCCACCTTGATCTTCGACATCCGCGCTCTCCCAGTTCGTGTCTGCAACTGCTGGCTTTCCGGCGGTATAGCGGGGTGCATTCCGCACTGCAACGACACCTTCCGGCTGGCGGACGGCGCTCTGCGACGGCAGCGCGGCGCCGCCACGCGACGGCCGCGCAGACCCATTGGGCCACGCTGCCAGCCGCCGGGTTTGCCGCCGGCGGCGCCGACCGTCTGATCGGATAGGCTCGGCGGTGGCGCGGCAGGCTGACCCGTGGCGCGTCCGACTGCGCCGACTGGGCTTCGCGCTGCAGACCGCGCTCGGGCGACCTCGGGGCTTCTTCAGCCCGTACCGCTATGCCGCGAGCGTCGCGCCACCGGTCGGCTATCCGGTCTTGCAGGCTCGCTTTGTCGAGGCGTTTGGCGCACCGGCGACCGGCGGCATGGCCGTGCCGGCCGATGTGGCGGCCGCGATCACGGGCTTCGCGGACGATCTCGCCGCGCTGGCCGGCCCCGCACCCGCACCGCGCTGGGCGCAGACCTGGTATCCGGGCCTCGACGGCGCGGTCGCCTATGCGGTGATCCGGTCGCTGACGCCGGCACGGGTGATCGAGGTCGGCTCCGGCCACTCCACCCGGTTCATGGCGCGCGCCTTTGCCGATGCCGGCATTGCCGAGGCCCGGAGCACCTGCATCGACCCCGCGCCGCGGGCGGCGCTTGGCGGTCTGCCGGTCACGTGGCAGCGGCGCCTGCTGTCGGCCTCGGATGTCGAGGTCTTCGCGCGCCTTGCTCCGGGTGACGTCGCCTTCTTCGACAGCTCGCACCTGCTCTGGCCCGGATCGGATGTCGATCTGATGGTGAATGCCATCCTGCCGTCGCTGGCGCCGGGCGTGCTGGTGCACTTCCATGACATCCTGCTGCCCGACCCCTATCCGCCGGCCTGGGCGTGGCGCGGCTATACCGAGCAATTGGCGCTGTCGGGCTGGCTGGTCGGCGGCGCTGCCGACCTGCTGTGGTCGAGCCATTACGCGCGCCATCACCACGGCATCGACGCGGCAGGTCCACTGTCTGCGATCCCCGTCCACGAGGGCGCGCCCGAGACAGCGCTCTGGCTGATCCGTCGCTGACCGTGGGTTCGCTGTAGTGGGTTTGCGGGCGCCGGTTCGCGGGCGCCAGATTGTGGGCGCCGGTTTGCGGGCATTCGCCACAGGCGCTAGACGGGCGCGTCGTCGTAGCGGGATCGAGGGCATGGTGAGCGAGGCAAGCGCGGGAACGACGCCGGCTGCACCCTTCGTGGTGCTGGTCGAGCCGCAGCTCGGCCAGAACATCGGCGCGGCGGCGCGGGCGATGTGGAACTTCGGCCTCGACCGGATGCGGATTGTCAACCCGCGCGACGGCTGGCCCAACCCGGATGCGACCGCAATGGCCTCGGGCGCCGGGCGGCTGCTGGACGAGGCGCGGCTGTTCGACACCAGCGACGAAGCAGTCGCCGATTGCGCGGTCGTCTACG
>JBCCSW010000570.1:0-1569 GCA_039199465.1 Pseudomonadota bacterium | reverse complement strand
GGGCTGGGCGCGCCGCAGGTCCCAGGCCCAGCCCGAGCCGCGCACCATGACGCCCGAGAAGCCCCAGGCCTGCGCGTCGTCCAGGCTGACCACGCCGATATCGACGTTGCGCTGCTTGAAGATGCGATTGTCGGTCAACAGGCCTTCGAGGTCGTCCAGCACCTCCAGAAACGGGTCGCACCACGCCTCGATATCGTCGATCAGGTCGGGCGGCAGGTCCTGGTGCACCCCGCCGGGGCGGAAATAGGCGGCATGCAGCCGTGCCCCGCAGGCGCGCTCGTAAAAGCCCATCAGCTTCTCGCGCTCCTCAAACCCCCAGAGCGGCGGGGTCAGCGCGCCGACATCCATCGCCTGCGTGGTCACGTTCAGCAGGTGGCTGAGGATGCGCCCGATCTCGCAATAGAGCACGCGGATCAACTGACCGCGGCGGGGCACCTCGACGCCGGCAAGCTGTTCGATCGCCAGGCACCAGGCATGTTCCTGGTTCATCGGCGCGACGTAATCGAGCCGGTCAAAATAGGGCAGGTTCTGCAGGTAGGTGCGGCTCTCCATCAGCTTCTCGGTACCGCGGTGCAGCAGGCCGATATGCGGATCGACCCGCTCGACGATCTCGCCGTCCAGCTCAAGCACAAGGCGCAGCACGCCATGCGCCGCCGGATGCTGCGGGCCGAAATTGATGTTGAAGTTCCGGATGCGCTGCTCGCCCTCGACCGGGCCGATCATGGATCCATCCATCATGCGCCCTCCCTACCGATGCTCATCCGAGTGTCCCACCCGCTCATTGCCGCACCGCCGCGGCATCGCCGGGCCAGCGCCGGAAGGCCATCACCCAAAGCAGGGCCACGATCCCGAAGGGCAGCAGGGCCACGAACGACAGGTAGGGCGACAGGCCCGCACGCGGCAGCAGACGCCACATCGGCACGGCCAACAGGACGGCCAGAACGACGTATTGCACCCATTCGATCACGGCGCGCCCCGCCTCACGAACCCTTGGCGCCGGGAATGCTCGGCACCTTCTCGTCACCCGGCAGGATATAGGTCGCCCCTTCCCACGGGCTCATCTGGCCGAAGTCGCGATACTCCTGCACCAGGCGGACCGGCTCGTAGACGACACGCTTCTCGGTCTCGTCATAGCGCACCTCGACATAGCCCGTGGTCGGGAAGTCCTTGCGCAGCGGATGGCCGCGGAAGCCGTAATCGGTCAGCAGGCGGCGCAGATCGGGATGGCCGGTGAACAGGATCCCGAACATGTCGAACACCTCACGCTCGAACCAGTTGGCCGAGGGGTGGAGATCGCAAATCGAGGGCAGCGTCTCATCCTCGCCGAGCGGCACCTTCACGCGGATGCGCTGGTTCTGCTGCATCGACAGGAAGTGATAGACGACCTCGAAGCGGCGGGCCCGGCCCGGCCAGTCGACGGCCGTTATGTCGATCAGCGTCGTGAAGCGGCAGGCGGCATTGTCGCGCAGATAGCCGACCAGCGCCCGCATACCCGTGCGCGTCGCCACGACGGACAGTTGGCCATGCGCCTCCGTGCACGAGACGACGGCGTCGGGCTGCGCCATCTCG
>JBCCSW010000569.1:0-1621 GCA_039199465.1 Pseudomonadota bacterium | reverse complement strand
TCTCGATCGATTTCTTCTGAGATGGCCGAGCGGATCTCCCGACGGCCAGGGCGCCGCTTGCCGACCGTCTCGGGGCGGCCCGGGGCCACACCGATCTTTGCGCCGGCACTCGCGATCCTCTCTGTGGCAATGGCGGTGCCCATGTTGCATGCGCTCAGCCTCGGCGATGAGCGCGTGGCGCGCGCGTTTCTCTATGCCGGGCTGTTCAGCGCGTTCTGGGCGGGGATTTTCTGGATCGCGCTCGGCTCGCGCAAACCCACGGGCAAGGCGCAGAGCGAACTGATCACGCTGTTGGTCGGTTGGCTGGTCTTGCCCGGCTTCGCGGCCATTCCGCTGATCATCCTTACCCCGCAGATCGGCCTGACCGGCGCCTGGTTCGAGATGGTCACCTGCCTGACCACGACGGGCTCCAGCGTCTATCTGGATGCGACGCGGGTCGACACGACGCTGCATCTCTGGCGCGCGATCGTCGGATGGCTGGGCGGTCTGATGACGCTGATGGCCGCCTATGTCATCCTGGCACCCCGGCGCATGGGCGGCTTCGAAGTGCAGACCGGCGGCAGCAGCGCGCTGGCGAGCGAGGGCCCGGCGACCGATGTCCGCCTGGTCGAACTGGGTGCGCAGATGCCACCGGTTGAGAACCGCGCGGCCCGGGCGCTGCGCATCCTGCTGCCGGCCTATGGCGGGCTGACCGCCGTTCTGGTCGTGCTGTTCGGCACCGCCGGCGGCGTCAGCATGGACACGGTGATCCACGCGCTGGGCGTCGTCTCGACCTCAGGCATCACGGCGCTGCCCGACGGCATGGCGTCGGCACCGAATATCGGGGTCGAGATCATCGCGGCCTTCGGCCTGGTTTGCGCCGCCACAGCACGCCTTTACGGCAATGCCAGCCGCGTCGGCGCGCGCATGCCGCTGCGCTCGGATCCCGAGCTGCGGCTGATGGCCTGGATCGTCGTCGTCGCGACGCTGATGCTGTTCGTGCGCCACTGGCTCGCGACACTCGGCCAGGGCTATGATGAGGAGGCCGAGCTCGAGGCACTGTCGGCGCTTTGGGGCACGTTCTTCACGATCCTGAGCTTCCTGACCACGACCGGCTACGAGAGCGCCTCGTGGCAGAGTGCCCGCGCCTGGGCGGGGCTGGAGAACCCGACATTGATCCTGCTCGGTCTGGCGGCGCTCGGCGGGGGTGCTGCGACGACCGCGGGGGGTATGAAACTGCTGCGCGCCGCGGCGTTGATCCGCCATGGCCTGGACGAGATCGGCCGCCTGGCCCAGCCCGCCGCGGTCAATCCCCGCCGCGGGATCGAACGCAGGCTCGGGATCGAGCGTGCGCGCGGCACGGTCGTGACTGCCGGCGCGTTCCTCGCCTGGGCCTTCATCATGCTCTATGCCGGTGCCGTGCTCGCCGTCGCGCTGGCACTTGCCTTCACCGGCTTGCCGTTCGAGACCGCGTTCATCGCGGCTGTCGCCGCGGTCAGCAACACCGGGCCCGCCTTCGGCGCCGTGGCGCCCTTGCACGAGAACTTCGCGCTGATGACCGCCCCGCAGCAGGTCTGCCTGGCCGCGGGCATGATCGCCGGGCGAATCGAGACGCTGGCCTTGATCGCACTCATGCGACGCG
>JBCCSW010000568.1:0-1637 GCA_039199465.1 Pseudomonadota bacterium | reverse complement strand
GCGCAGGTCCTCGCGCTCGGGACCGGGGCCGGGCGCGTCCGGCGCGGATTGCGCCTCGGCCAGCACTGGCGCGGATTGCGCCTCGGCGAGCACTGGCGCGGGGAATTCGAGCGGGATGCCGTGCTCGACCATCGCGATCAGCGACAGCGATTTGGGCGCGTGGGGATCGCCGTGGATCTCGACGATCTTGGCGCGCGGCAGGCCGAAGCGCTCGCGGCTGACGCGCTCGGCCTCGACCAGGTCGCCGTCACGCGCGCCGGCGATCGCGCCGGCGGGTACGGCCCATTCCCGGTCATCCTTCTTGTCGACCGGCACGATCCGCCCACCGCCCTCGCCGTCGCTGCGGAAGATCCCGACGCGCCGGGGCGCGCCCTGGGTCAGCCGGCGGATCAGCCGTGCTTCGTAGGCGACGCCGTCTTCCTCATGTACCGGGCGGATCTTGGCGAGCGCCGTATCGCCCGCACGCAGCGCCGGGTCGGCCTTGCGCGGCAGGTAGACGATGCGCGGCGGATCCCTGTCGTCGGGCCAGTCCTTCGGCGTCAGATACAGCTCACCGTCCGGGGCCGGGCCGGTGACGGCGAACAGGCCGACCGGCGGCAGATGGCCGGCCGGCGACAGGCGCTTGCCGCGCCGCTGGATCACGCCCTCGTCCTCCAGCGACCGGATGAGGCGCTTCAACTCGACCCGGTCTGCACCCTTCACGCCGAAGGCGCGCGCGATCTCGCGCTTCGCGGCGTGGCCGGGATTGTCGTTGATCCAGGCAATCAACTGGTCGCGGTCGGGCAGCCCTGTCATAGGGCGGCGCCTAGCACGGCCCGGCAGCGCGCGCGAGGGGGCAGCGTGCCGGCCGGCCCGTCACAGAAAGGCCGTCAGCGCGGCGCCCGCGACGATCATCTGCACCAGATTGATCGCGACCGACGCCTTGTGCAGCCGGTCGAAGGCCTGACCGGCCGCGGCGTCGCCCTTTAGCTGACGGTCGCGCAGCTGGTTGATGCGCGGCATCAGCACCTCGCGGTTCACCACCCCCGCCAGCGCCATGGCGACCAGCAGACCGCCCCACATGACCTCTCCGGCGAGCAGCAGGCCAAGACCCGCGGCACCCAGCGTGGCGGCGACGGCGGCGAAGTACCAGGGGAAGACCTGCCTGATGAAGGGGCCCGCGGTCTCGGCCGGCAGCTTCACGAAGACGAGCGGCGAGAACACGCCCGAGAAGAACACCATGCCCCCGAAGGCCAGCGTCAATGCGTAGAGCGCAAGTATGTCGGCCATCCGGTCCCCCTGCCTGGTCTCGGTGGCGGAGGATAGACCCTGGACCGCCGGGGACCAGCCGCCGGGCGAGGGCGCGATGACGCGGGTGGGTGGCGCAGACGGTCGACCGTGCGATGGCCGGGGCGCGGGGCCGTCAGCCCTTGCCGGCCGCCTTTCGCGCCGTCGGCGCGTCAGCATCGTTCGCGGCCTTGCGGGCGGTGGCGGCCTTGCCCTTGCCGGCCGTCTTCGCCTTTGTTCCGGCCTTGCCCTTGGTGGCGGTCTTGGCCTTCGTCGTCTTCGCGCCCGCCTTCTTCTTCGGCGCCTTCTCGGCGATCAGGGCCAGCGCGTCGTCGAAGGTCAGGTCCTGCGGGCCGGTGCCGTCGGGCAGG
>JBCCSW010000567.1:0-1637 GCA_039199465.1 Pseudomonadota bacterium | reverse complement strand
CTCGCGGCCGCCGTGGGGGCGAACGAAGGGGCCCCCAAACTGCTCGCCGGAACCGGCAAAGACGACGTGCACCTGCTCGTTGTGATGACCGCCGAACGCGGCCTGTGCGGCGGTTTCAACACGTCGATCGCTAAGCTCGCCCGCCAACATGCCGATGATCTGTTGGCCAGGGGCAAGACCGTGAAAATCCTCACGGTTTGCAAAAAGGGCCGGGAGCAGCTCAAGCGCGACTACGGCGCCTACTTGGTCGATCACGTCGACCTGTCGGAGGTCAAGCGCCTTGGCTACGGCGATGCCCAGACGATCGCCAAAGACATCCTGGCTCAGTTCGCCGAAGGCGAGTTTGACGTGGCGACGATCTTTTATGCGAAGTTCCAGTCGGTGATTTCGCAGACCCCCACCGCCCAGCAGGTGATCCCGGCCCAGGTCGAGACCGAGGCTGCGGTCGAGGCCGGCGCGCTCTATGACTACGAGCCGTCCGAAGAGGGTGTGCTCGCCGATCTGCTGCCGCGCAGTGTGACGACGCAGATCTTCTCGGCACTGCTCGAGAACGCGGCCTCCGAACAAGGCGCGCGCATGTCGGCGATGGACAACGCCACCCGCAATGCCGGCGATATGATCGACCGTCTGACGATCCAGTACAACCGCTCGCGCCAGGCCGTTATCACCACCGAACTGATCGAGATCATCGCCGGCGCCGAGGCCGTCTAAATGTGCGTTCAGCCCAACATCGCCGCTATGACCTTCGAACTGCTGAAAAAAATGCAGGGTCAGATGGTTCGGATGGAAACCGACATCCTTGATCTGAAGGTGCGCATGACGGCGGTGGAAGGGCATCTCGGCCAGCTGACAACGCAGCTGGTCGCCACCAACCGACGTATTGACCGGCTTGAGGAGCGCGTCGGCCGCATCGAACGGCGGTTCGACCTCACCGACGCCCAATGAACATGGGGGCCGCGGCCCCGAAGACCCGGAGACACGAAGAATGGCTAACGGCAAGATATCCCAGGTCATCGGCGCCGTCGTCGATGTCAGCTTCGACGGCGACCTGCCGCCGATCCTCAACGCGCTGGACACCGAGAACCAGGGCAAGCGCCTGGTGCTCGAAGTGGCCCAACACCTTGGCGAAAACACCGTCCGCACCATCGCGATGGATTCGACCGAGGGGCTGGTGCGCGGCCAGGCTGTGACGGATACCGGTGGTCCGATCTCGATGCCCGTGGGCAACGGCACACTGGGGCGGATCATGAACGTCGTGGGTGAGCCCATTGACGAGCGCGGACCCGTCGAAGCGACGGAGAGCCGTCCGATCCACGCCGCCGCCCCTGACTTTGCCCAGCAGTCGACCGAGAGCGAGATCCTGGTCACGGGCATCAAGGTCGTCGACCTGCTCGCCCCGTACTCCAAGGGTGGTAAGATTGGCCTCTTCGGTGGCGCCGGCGTCGGCAAGACGGTGCTCATCCAGGAGCTGATCAACAACATCGCCAAAGTGCATTCGGGCTTTTCGGTGTTCGCCGGCGTCGGCGAGCGGACCCGTGAGGGCAATGACCTCTACTACGAATTCATCGAGTCCGGCGTCATCAACTCCGACAATCTCGAAGAGTCCAAAGTGGCCCTGGTCTATGGCCAGATGAACG
>JBCCSW010000566.1:0-1648 GCA_039199465.1 Pseudomonadota bacterium | reverse complement strand
CTCAACGCTGCGCGTCTACCAATTCCGCCACGACCGCGTCGGCTGGGCTCTTAGAGTACTGGGTGCCGGCTGCGCAACCCCTGATCGCCCGTAGTGTTCTCGGCTGGCAACCTGCGTTCCGCCGGGCTGCCTCAGCTCGGGCATGGGGTGTCCGATCAGTCTCGCCGACAGGGAAGGATGGTCAGTTCGTGGATCTCGACATGCGGCGGCTGGGACAGCGCGAACAACACGCTGGCGGCGATGTCGCCCGCGGTCAGCACCCCGGGCTTCGGCTCATCGAAGAAGGGTGTGTCGACCATGCCGGGCTCGACCACGGTGACCCGGATCCCGGTGCCGGCGAGGTATCCGCGCAGATTGTAGCCATAGCCGTTGGCGCCCCATTTCGTCGCCCCGTAGAACGAGCCCTTCAGCGCGCGACGACCGGCGACCGAGCCCATGACGACGAAATGGCCGGTGCTGTCTCTCAGTGCAGGCAGGGTGGCCTTCGCGGTGTGTGCCACGCCCAACAGGTTCGTGCGCGCCATCTCGGCCCAATTCTCGGGGTCGCCGCCCTCGACGCCCGCTACCGTGGCGCCGAGCCCCGCATTGGCGATGACCGCGTCGATCCGGCCGAAGCGCTCCAGCGTGGTCTCGACTGCGCGGGTACAGTCGCCCATGCGGCCGACATCGCAGCCGATGGCCAGCGCCCGATCGTCGCCGATGCGTTCAACCAGATCGTCGAGCTTGTCGGCGCGGCGTGCGGCGAGGGCGACGCGCCAGCCGGCCGCTGCGGCCTCGACGGCGATCGCCTCGCCAATACCGCTGGAGGCGCCGGTGATGGCGATGACTCTGTCCATGGGAGGGGTCCTTTCGAGAGGCGTCGGCCGTCCGGCTGCCGCCGACGAGCCTTGCCTCGCAGCTGAGGCGCTCCCATCCTCGCCCAATGCGCCCGCAAAAGACCAGTGCCGCAGCGGCACAAGATCCTTCGCCAGCCGACCTCCCGCTTGACCTCGATGGTGTCGAGTGGTGTGTCAGCCCGGGGCTTACGGCCTACCCGGATGCGCTGTCAGCAATGGAACAGCGCGTCGCCGCGATCGCCGCCGGCCGAGCGCCCGAGATGATCTGGTTGGTCGAGCATCCGCCGCTTTATACCGCGGGCAGCTCGGCGCGACCCGAGGACCTGCTGCGGCCCGGCGAACTGCCAGTCTATGCCGTGCGCCGCGGCGGGCGATACACCTATCACGGGCCGGGGCAGCGCGTCGTCTATGTCATGCTGGATGTCGGTCGGCGCGGCCGGGACGTGCGGCGCTTCGTGCAGGCGTTAGAGGGCTGGGTGATCGCCGCGTTGGAGAGCTTCGGCGTGCGAGGGGAACTGCGCGACGGGCGTGTCGGCGTCTGGGTCCAACGACCC
Organism: Pseudomonadota bacterium; assembly: GCA_039199465.1. Classification (GTDB taxonomy): domain Bacteria; phylum Pseudomonadota; class Alphaproteobacteria; order Rhodobacterales; family Rhodobacteraceae; genus Thermohalobaculum. The sequence goes on along the minus strand of JBCCSW010000566.1, from coordinate 258 downwards.
GAGCGCGCGATGCGCCATGGCCGGGTGGCCGAGGACAAAATCGCCGCCATCGGCGTGCAGCTTCGCCGCTGGGTCAGTTTCCATGGCCTCGCCATCAACGTCGAACCGGACCTCGCGCATTTCGACGGAATCACACCCTGCGGGATCTCGGAACACGGCGTCACCAGCCTGGTCGATCTGGGTCTGCCGGTCGGGATGTCCGATCTTGATGCAGCTTTGGCGGCGATGGCCCCACAAATGCTGTCTGCCATCGATGGG
>JBCCSW010000565.1:0-1652 GCA_039199465.1 Pseudomonadota bacterium | reverse complement strand
CGCCTTCGTCGAGGCCGCCGGTCCAACCTACGGTTGGAAACTCGTGAAGGATGCCTTGGGGCTCGGCGCCAAAGGGCTCACGCCGGAGCCCGCACCACATGTCGCGGGGGGCCTCACGGCCGAGCAGAAAGCGAACACAGCAGCCGCGGTGCTGCGTGCGATGAGCCTGACCAAGGGCCATGCGCGTCTCGTTCTGCTGATCGGCCATGGCGCGCAGGTCACCAACAACCCGCATGAGAGCGCCTATCATTGCGGGGCCTGCGCCGGGCAGACCGGCGAAGTCTCGTCACGGCTGCTGGCGACGCTCCTCAACGATCCCGAAACGCGGGCAGGTCTGCCGGCGCTCGGGATCGAGGTGCCCGAGGACACGCTCTTCATTGCCGGTCTGCATGACACGGTGACCGACGACGTGACCTTCTACCGCGACGTCGATGAGAGCGCGCACAAGGCCGATATCGCCCAGGTGAAGAGCTGGCTGAAGGCCGGGGGCGACATGGCCCGGGCTGAGCGCGCGCTCCGCCTGCCCGGGGCAACGGCTCAGAGCATCGCACGCCGTGCGCTCAACTGGGCCGAGGTGCGTCCCGAGTGGGGCCTCGCGGGCTGCGCGGGCTTCATCGCCGCGCCGCGCGGGGTGACGGCGGGTGCGGATCTGAAGGGCCGGACGTTCCTGCACACTTACGACTGGAAGGAGGACGAGGGTTTCGCCACGCTCGAACTGATCATCACAGCGCCGGTCGTCGTCGCGAGCTGGATCAACCTCCAGTACTACGCCTCGGCGGTGGCGCCTGCGGCCTTCGGCGGCGGCAACAAGCTCATCCACAACGTGGTGGGCGGTATCGGCGTCGTGCAGGGCAACGGCGGTATCCTGCGCCCTGGGCTGCCTTGGCAAACGATCCACGACGGCGAGAAGCTCATGCACGAGCCCCTGCGCCTCAGCGTGATGATCGAGGCCCCGCATGACGCCATCCTCGATGTTCTCGAGCGTCACCCGGAAGTGCGTGCGCTCTTCGATAACGGCTGGCTCCACCTCTTCGTCCTCGAGGACGGCCGCGTCGCAGGCCGCTATCGCCCGGGCCTTGCGTGGGATGAGGAAAGCCATCCGGCTGTGGCCGCGTGATCGGTGCGTCAAGACAAAGAGCGTGATGTGTCCAAATGAGCAGGCGCCAACCGCGCCGCCTGCTCTCGGTCGTCGAACACGATCGCAGGGGAGACGCTTGCGCACCCGACGCGCACGAAGCGAAGCAAGCTGCGGCGTTCCTGCCAACGATCCAGCGGCATCCGGCAGGCGCGAGGCGCACCTTCCAGAGGATCCACCGATTGGCTGAGACTGCTGCGCGTGCAAGTCCGAGACGGCGTTTCGATGCGGCGCCATCGCCATCCAGCGAGGTTTGATTGTGTTGCTGAAGGGCGATTGCGCAGTCGTTTGAGCGCTGGTTCTCTTCTTTAAAGGGATCGACGTCAGGCGTGTGACGGCGGGGCCGCGGCAGGTGGCGCCGTGCTACGACTTTTCTCTTGAGGCACATGTGCCGACGTCTTACCTGCTGCGCCGCATAGACCGTTTCGGCTGGCTGCAGGCCATCCGTCATGACCTCTCAGCGTTCTACAGTGCCATCGGCCGGCCCTCGATCGACCCGGAGCTGATGATCCGCAGG
>JBCCSW010000564.1:0-1655 GCA_039199465.1 Pseudomonadota bacterium | reverse complement strand
TGCCAGGCGTCACGAAGCGCTTGCGGATCGAGGTGATGCTCTCCACCTCCTCCAGCGCCACGGGCTGCGGCGCGGTCTTGAAGTCGAGTAGATCGCGCAGATGGATCGGCTGCATCGCGCGCATGCCGTCGGAATAGGCCTTCCACTTGGCATAGCTGTTGGTCGCGACCGCGTTCTGCATGGCGTGGATCAGCTGTGCCTGCCAGGCATGCGCCTCGCCCTTGCGCCGCGACTTATAGATGCCGCCGATAGGCAGCACCTCGGCGCCCGGCTTCCAGGCGGTGTCGTGCAGATCGCGCAGCTTGGTCTCGATGCCCGTCAGGCCGATGCCCGAGATGCGGCTGATCATGCCGGGGAAGAACTCGCCCACCAGCGACCGGCTGAGGCCCACCGCCTCGAAATTGCAGCCGCCGCGATAGGAGGAGATCACCGAGATGCCCATCTTGGACATGATCTTCAGCAGGCCGAGATCGACCGCGTCGCGATAGCGCGCCATCGCGGTCTCGGCCGACATCTCGAGCAGCCCGCGCTCGACCCGGTCGAGGATCGATTCCTGCGCCAGCCACGGGTTTACCGTGGTCGCGCCGCAGCCGATCAGCACCGCGAAATAATGCGCGTCGATGCACTCGGCCGAGCGGACGTTCAGCGAGCAGAAGGTGCGCAGCCCCTGGCGCGTCAGCCAGCTATGCGCGGCCGAGGTGGCGAGGATCATCGGCATCGCGACGCGGCTCTCGTCCGCCGCCTCGTCGGTCAGGACCAGGTGGCCGCAGCCCGCGCGCACGGCCTCCTCGGCCTCGCGGCGCACGCGCTCCAAGTGACGACGCAGCGCCGGCTGTGCCTCGCCGACGGGGATCGTGCAGTCGATCACGCGATAGCTGTCGCCGAAGGCATCCACCATCCGGTCGTACTGCGCGTTGGTGACGACCGGGCTTTCCAGGATCAGGATCTCGGTCTGGCTGGAATCCTCGTCCAGCACGTTCTTCAGGTTGCCGAAGCGGGTCTTCAGGCTCATGACCCGCTTCTCGCGCAGCGGGTCGATCGGCGGGTTTGTCACCTGGCTAAAGTTCTGCCGGAAGAAGTGGCTGAGCGGGCGGTACTTGTCCGACAGCACCGCCGCCGGCGTGTCGTCGCCCATCGAGCCGATGGCTTCCTTTGCGTCCTCCACCATCGGATGCAGGATCGCCTCCAGCTCCTCAAGCGAGTAGCCGGCCGCGATCTGGCGGCGCCGCAGCGCCGAGCCCTGGACCCGCCGGCCCTCGCGCAGCCCTGCGACATCGCCGGACAGATCGGTGATCTTCCGCGTCCACGCGTCATAGGGCAGCTGGGCGGCGAGCTCGTCCTTGATCTCGGCGTCATGCAGCAGGCGGTTGTCCTGCAGGTCGACCGCCAGCATCTGGCCAGGGCCGAGCGCCCCTTTCTCGACGATCCCCGCCTCGTCGACCGGGACCATGCCGACCTCGGAACCGGCGATGACCATGCCGTCCTTGGTTACGACATAGCGCATCGGGCGAAGGCCGTTGCGGTCGAGCCCTGCGACTACCCAGCGGCCGTCGCACATGGCCAGTGCCGCCGGGCCGTCCCAGGGCTCCATCACGGCGTTGGAGTAGGCGTACATCGCCTTCCAGGCCTCGGGCATCGCCTCGTCCTGGCTCCAG
>JBCCSW010000563.1:0-1660 GCA_039199465.1 Pseudomonadota bacterium | reverse complement strand
TTCCCCGATCCTGTGATCGAGGAAGGTCATCGTCTCCAGCACAACGGGCTTGGCGGCATCGCAGAGCGTGTCGCCCGTGGTCGTCTCCTTCAGGCCCGCGATCGCGATGATGTCGCCCGCGGCGGCGTTGTCGATTTCCTCGCGGCTGTTCGAGTGCATCATCATCATGCGCCCGATGCGCTCGCGCTTGCCCTTGGTCGAGTTCAGAACGCTCCCGCCCTTGGCCAGCACGCCCGAGTAGATCCGCGTGAAGGTCAGCGAGCCGACGAACGGGTCGTTCATGATCTTGAAGGCGAGGCCGGCGAACGGCATCGCGTCATCGGCCTTGCGCTCGATGTCGCGGGTCTCGCTCTCGTCATCCGGCGCGAAGCCCATATAGGCGGGCACATCCAGCGGGCCCGGCAGGAAGTCGATCACGGCGTTCAGCATCGGCTGCACGCCCTTGTTCTTGAAGGCCGAGCCGCACAGCACCGGCACGAAGCTCAGGGCGAGCGTGCCCTTGCGCAGCAGCTCGCGCAGCGTCTGCTCGTCCGGCTCCTCACCTTCCAGATACCGCTCGGTCCATTCGTCATCGACCTCGACGGCGGCCTCGATCATCTCCGCCCGCATCTCGGCCGCCTTGTCGGCCAGATCGGCGCGAATGTCCTGCAGCACCCATGAGGCGCCCAGATCCTCGCCCTTCCAGACCCACTCCTTCATGGTGATCAGGTCGATCATGCCCTCGAGGTCGTTCTCGGCGCCGATCGGCAGCTGGACGGGGACAGGCACCGCGCCGGTGCGGTCCTTGATCATCGCCACGCAGTTGAAGAAGTCGGCCCCAATCTTGTCCATCTTGTTGACAAACACGATCCGCGGGACCTTGTAGCGGTCGGCCTGGCGCCACACGGTCTCGGTCTGCGGCTCGACGCCGGCATTAGCGTCAAGGACGCATACCGCACCGTCGAGCACGGCCAGAGAGCGCTCGACCTCGATCGTAAAATCCACGTGGCCCGGCGTATCGATGATGTTGAAGCGAAATTTCGCGTCGTCCGGCGTCTCGCCGTAAGGGCCGTCGGGCGTCGAGCCGTCCTCGGTCCGGAACCAGAAGGTCGTGGTCGCCGCCGAGGTGATGGTGATGCCGCGCTCCTGCTCCTGCTCCATCCAGTCCATCGTCGCGGCGCCGTCATGCACCTCGCCGATCTTGTGCGACTTGCCGGTGTAATACAGGATACGCTCGGTCGTGGTGGTCTTGCCGGCGTCAATATGCGCCATGATACCGAAGTTGCGGTAACGATCGAGCGAGTATTCGCGGGCCATCGTTAGATCCTCAGGCTACGGTTCGGTTTACCAGCGATAATGGCTGAACGCCTTGTTCGCGTCGGCCATCTTATGGGTATCTTCGCGCTTCTTCACGGCGACGCCGCGGTTCTGGCAAGCGTCCATCAACTCGGCGGCGAGGCGCTCTTCCATGGTGTTCTCGTTCCGCCCGCGCGCGGCCGTGATCAGCCAGCGGATGGCCAGCGCCTCGCGGCGCTCGGGACGCACCTCGACCGGCACCTGATACGTGGCGCCGCCGACCCGGCGAGAGCGCACCTCGACCGCCGGTTTGATGTTGTCGAGCGCCTCGTGGAACACCTCGACCGGCTCGCGGCGCAGGCGATCCTCGACCCGGCCGAGCGCC
>JBCCSW010000562.1:0-1669 GCA_039199465.1 Pseudomonadota bacterium | reverse complement strand
TGGCGGGATGGCTACTCTTAGTTCGCAGCGCACCGCAAGATGCTGCGATGGCTCAGCGATTGATCACACGGAACGCGTCGACCCGCGTCTTGTCGCGCTGATTGTCGTCACGCAAGCCGAAGCGCTGGCCGCCGACGCCAACCTCGGTCTCGCCCGCCGTGATGGTGAAGCCGCGGCCGAAGAAGCCCGGCTTGGCCTCGGAGGGTCGATCGAACTCCTCGTCGCCCTCGTTGACGCTGGCCAGCGCGCGCTGCAGGGGCGTGGTCGGCTCGGCGCCATCCTGCGCCAGGGCCGGGAACGCAAGGGACGCGACAGCCAATGCACCGAAAATCGTCGTGTACCGCATCGCAGCCTCCATGCCTGTGCTGATGAGCATGACATGGGGCCGTCGGTCGGCGGCGGCATCATGGTGAACGATCACGCTTTCGCGCCCGCCTGTCACATTGGCGCATCGCCCGCTGCAATCAGTGCGCGAGAATGCGCGTCTTTTCAGATGGTTGGACGCGCAGTCTCGCGTCGATTGAGATGATCGGGTCAAAGGCGGCTCGGCGCCCTAGCATTATCCGACCCGGATCTGGCGCGCGATGATCAGCTTCTGAATGTCGTTGGTGCCCTCGTAGATCTGGCAGACCTTTTGATCGCGATACATCCGCTCGATCTCATAATCGGCGAGATAGCCATAGCCGCCGAGGACCTGAATCGCCTCGGACGTCACGCGCTCGGCCATCTGGGCGGCATGCAGCTTCGCCATGCAGGCCTCCTTGAGGCAGGGCTCGCCCCGATCTTTCAGCACGGCGGCATTCAGGACCAGCTGTCGGCTCGCCTCCAGATCGGTGGCCATGTCGGCCAACCGGAACTGCACCGCCTGCAGATCGAAGATCGGCCCGCCGAAGGCCATACGCTCCTGCGCATAGGCAAGCGCACGCTCATACGCGGCCTGGGCCAGCCCCACGGCTTGCGCGCCGATGCCGATCCGACCGGCCTCCAGCGAGGACAGCGCGATCATGTAGCCCTGCCCTTCCTCGCCGATGAGCTGTTCGGACGGGATCTCGAGATCGGTGAAGGCGAGCGCGCAGCTGTCCGAGGCCTTCTGCCCGAGCTTCTGCTCGACGCGCACGATGTCGAAGCCGGCGGCATTGTTGGCGGCGACGAAACAGCTGATGCCCTTCTTGCCCTTGTCGGGGTCGGTGACGGCGAATAGCACCGTTGTCTGCCCGATCCGGGCCGAGGAGATGAACTGCTTCGCCCCGTTCACCCGCCAGCCGGCATTGGTCCGCGCAGCCTTGGTCTTCAGCGCCGAGGCGTCCGACCCCGCCTGAGGCTCGGTCAGCGCGAAGGAGCCCACGGCGCCCTCGGTCAGCGGGCGCAGCCAGCGTTCGCGCTGGTCGTCGCTGCCGAAGCGCTCCAACACCGTGCAGACCGGGGCATTGTGCACGCTGACGAGCGTCGAGACCGAGCCGTCACCCGCCGCGATCTCCATCAGCGCCAACGCATAGGCGACGTAGTCGGCGCCCGCCCCGCCCCAATCCGGGTTTCCTCGGTATGACGGTCAGCCCGGATTGGGGCGGGGCGGGCGCCGACTACGTCGCCTATGCGTTGGCGCTGAGGGAGATCGCGGCGGGTGACGGCTCGGTCTCGACGCTCGTCAGCGTGCACAATGCCCCGGTCT
>JBCCSW010000561.1:0-1681 GCA_039199465.1 Pseudomonadota bacterium | reverse complement strand
CGCTGCGCGTGGGCCTGCGCATGAAGCGCACCGCCACGGTGCTTTCCGGTTCGGCCTGCTGCGTTTACGGGCTGTCCTTCACGTCGCACTTCTACGGCGCCAAACGCTCGGTCGGCTATGTGCCGTTCTCCAGCGAGACGCTGGTGACCGGCAAGCTCTACGAGGACATCCGCGAGGCGGTCATCCAGATGGCCGACCCCGAGCGTTACGACGCCATCGTCGTCACCAATCTCTGCGTGCCCACGGCCTCTGGCGTGCCGCTCAGGCTGCTGCCGAAGGAGGTGAACGGCGTGCGCGTCGTCGGCATCGACGTGCCGGGCTTCGGCGTGCCGACCCATGCCGAGGCGAAGGACGTCCTCGCCGGCGCCATGCTGGACTATGCCGTGGGCGAGGCGGCGGCTGGCCCGGTTCAGGCGCCGGGCACCCGCACCGACCTGCCGACCGTCACCCTGCTCGGCGAGATGTTCCCGGCCGATCCTATCGCCATCGCGCAGCTGCTGGCTCCGATGGGGCTGGCGGCGGGGCCTGTGGTGCCGACGCGGGAATGGCGCGAGCTCTATGCCGCGCTCGACGGTGCTGTGGTGGCCGCGATCCACCCGCATTACACCGCCTCGGTCCGTGTGCTGCAGAAGGCCGGGCGGCCGGTCGTGGGCTCTGCGCCCGTGGGCGCCGAAGGCGCCGCGGCGTGGCTGGAGGCGATCGGCGAGACCTGTGGCATCAAGCGCGCCAGCATCGATGCGACGCGTGATGCGGCGGTGACGGCGACGCGGGCGGCGCTCGCCAAGGCGCCGGTCTCGGGCCGGATGACGCTATCGGGCTATGAGGGCAGCGAACTGCTGGTCGGTCGCCTGCTGGTCGAGGCCGGCGCCGATCTGCGCTATGTCGGCACCGCCTGCCCGCGCACCCCCTGGTCGGCCGAGGACGCCGACTGGCTCGAGGCGCATGGCGTCCATGTCGAGTACCGCGCGAGCCTCGAGACCGATATCGCGGCCGTCGACTGCTTCGAGCCGGACCTGGCCGTCGGCACGACGCCGGTCGTGCAGCACGCGAAGGAGCGGGCGCTGCCGGCGCTTTACTACACCAACCTGATCTCGGCCCGGCCGCTGATGGGTGCGATGGGACCAGGCGGCATCGCGGGTGTCGTCGCCGCCGCGATTGCGGGCAAGGCGCGCATGGACGCGATGAAGGCGTTCTTCGAGGGCGTCGGCACGGGCCATGCCGCCGGCACGTGGTCGGCGGTGCCCAAGGACCGGCCCGACTTCCGCAAGAAGTTCGCCCGACAGCTCGCGCGCCTGCGCGAACGCCAGGGCCGCGAGGAGGAGATCGGCACGTGATCCACCGCTCCGCAGCATCGCAGGCCGTCCGCAACGGGCCGCATCGCTCGGCCGGGGGAGGCGTGTCGTGCTGATCCTCGACCATGACCGCGCCGGCGGCTACTGGGGTGCCGTCTACGTCTTCACCGCGGTGAAGGGCCTGCAGGTGATCATCGACGGGCCGGTGGGCTGCGAGAACCTGCCGGTCACCTCGGTGCTGCACTACACCGACGCACTGCCGCCGCACGAACTGCCGATCGTCGTGACCGGCCTCAGCGAGGACGAGCTCAGCCGCGACGGGACCGAGGGCGCGATGAAGCGCGCCTGGGAAACACTTGCCGGCGACGAGCCGTCGGTGGTCGTCACGG
>JBCCSW010000560.1:0-1689 GCA_039199465.1 Pseudomonadota bacterium | reverse complement strand
CATGTTGGACCCCATCAACGCTCGGTTGGCGTCGTCGTTCTCCAAGAACGGGATCAGCGAGGCGGCCACGGACACCAGCTGCTTCGGCGAAACGTCGATCAGCGTGATGGTCTCCCGCGCCGCGAGGGTGAACTCGCTCGCGCGCCGCGAGGCGACCAAGTCATTGATAAAATTGCCATCATCGTCCACAGGCGCGTTGGCCTGGGCGATGGTGTGCTTCTGCTCCTCCATGGCGGAGAGATATTCAACCTCATCCGTCACGCGGCCATCGACCACCCGGCGATAGGGGGTCTCGATGAAGCCGTACTTATTGACCCGCGCGAAGGAGGCCAGCGAGTTGATCAGGCCGATATTCGGCCCCTCCGGCGTCTCGATCGGGCACATGCGGCCGTAATGGGTGGGATGCACGTCTCGCACTTCAAAGCCCGCGCGCTCCCGGGTCAGGCCGCCCGGGCCGAGCGCCGAGAGCCGGCGCTTGTGCGTGACCTCCGACCGAGGCGTGGTCTGATCCATGAACTGGCTCAGCTGGCTGGAGCCGAAGAACTCGCGCACCGCCGCCGCCGCCGGCTTGGCGTTGATCAGATCCTGCGGCATCACCGTGTCGATTTCCACGGAGCCCATGCGCTCCTTGATGGCGCGCTCCATGCGCAGCAGGCCGACCCGGTACTGGTTCTCCATCAGCTCGCCCACCGAGCGCACCCGCCGGTTGCCGAGATGATCGATGTCGTCGATGTCCCCTCGACCGTCGCGCAGCTCCAGCATCGCGCGCACCACGGCGATGATGTCTTCTTTGCGCAGCGTGCGGGTTGTGTCTTCAGCTGGGGCGAAATCCCGCTGGCCGTCGAAGCGCATGTTCATCTTCACCCGGCCGACCGCGGAGAGGTCATAGCGCTAGGCGTCGAAAAACAGGCTGGAGAACAGCGCATCCGCCGCTTCGGGCGTGGGCGGCTCGCCCGGACGCATCACCCGGTAGATATCCATGAGCGCCTGCTCACGGTTCAAATTCTTATCCAACGCCAGGGTGTTGCGTAGATACGCGCCCACGGTGACGCCATCGATGTCGAGCGTCTCCACCTCTTCATGCCCGCGGTCGAGCAGCAGCTGGATCTTCTCCTCGGTCAGCTCATCGCCAGCCTCAAGATGGATCAGGCCCGTGTCTTCGTCGATCACATCGGAGGCGGCGAAGCGGCCGACCACGGCCATATCCGGAACGCGGATTTCAGATGTGCCGCTTTCGGCCAGCATCCTCAGTTTGCGCGGCGTCAGCTTCTTTCCGGCTTCGGCCACCACCTCGCCGGTCGCCGCGTCGACCAGGTCGAAATCCGGCTTCGCGCCCGCCAGGCGATCCACGTCGAAGGCGGTGACCCAGCCCTCTCCGTCCCGTTTGTAAGAGACCGTGTCATAGAAACCGCGACAGATGGCCTCTTGGTCGAGGCCGAGGGCCATCAGAAGCGTCGTGCTCGGCAGCTTCCGGCGGCGGTCAATGCGCGTATAGAGGAGGTCTTTGGCGTCGAACTCGAAATCGAGCCAGGAGCCGCGGTATGGGATCACCCGACCGGCGAACAGCAGTTTTCCGGAGCTGTGCGTCTTGCCTTTATCGTGGTCGAAGAACACGCCCGGGGACCGGTGCATTTGACTGACAATGACGCGCTCGGTGCCGTTGACGATGAACGTGCCGTTGTTCGTCAT
>JBCCSW010000559.1:0-1697 GCA_039199465.1 Pseudomonadota bacterium | reverse complement strand
CTCGGCGGTCCAATCCTTGGCCACCTCCCACGCGGCGTCGAGGGCGGCTGCGTCGTAGAGGAGGCCGACCCAGAGGGCGGGGAGGGCGCAGAGCCTCCGCCAGGGGCCACCATCGGCGCCGCGCATCTCGATGAACTTCTTGATGCGCGCTTCGGGGAAGAGGGTCGTGAGATGGTCACCCCAATCCGAGAGCGTCGGAACCTCGCCCGGCAGCGCGGGCAGCCGGCCGTTGAGGAAGTCGCGGAAAGACTGGCCGCGGGCATCGATATAGGTGCCGTCGCGATAGACGAAATACATGGGCACATCGAGCGCGTAGTCGGCCCAGCGCTCGAAGCCCATGCCGTCCTCGAAGACCCAGGGCAGCATGCCGGTGCGGTCGGCGTCGAGATCCTGCCAGATGCGCGAGCGCCAGGACTGGTAGCCGTTGACCTTGCCCTCGAAGAACGGCGAGGCGGCGAAGAGCGCGGTGGCCACGGGCTGCAGCGCCAGCGCGACGCGCAGTTTCTGCACCATGTCGGCCTCGGACGCGAAGTCCAGGTTCACCTGCACGGTGCAGGTCCGGTACATCATCTGCGTGCCGTGGGTGCCGACGCGCCCCATGTACTCGGTCATCAGTTTGTAGCGGCCCTTGGGCATGCGGGGCATGTCCTCATGGCTCCACTCGGGCGCCGCGCCGAGGCCGATGAAGCCCACGCCGATCTCGTCGGCCACAGCGCGCACTTCGGCGAGGTGGGTGTTCACCTCGTCGCAGGTCTCGTGGATCGTGCGCAGCGGCGCGCCCGAGAGCTCGAGCTGGCCGCCGGGCTCGAGCGAGACGTTGGCGCCGTCCTTCTCAAGCCCGATGATGTTGCCGCCCTCGCTGAGCGGCGACCAGCCGAAGCGGTCGCGCAGACCCTCAAGCACCGCGACGATGGAGCGTTCACCGGCATAGGGGAGCGGTCGGTGGGTATCGACGCAATACCCGAACTTCTCGTGCTCGGTGCCGATGCGCCAGTCCTCGCGGGGCTTGCAGCCGTTGGCCATGTAGGCCGCGAGGTCGTCTCGATGCTCGATCGGCCCGCCGCCGGTCTGCGGTATGGACATGGCGCGCGCCCCGTTCAAAGCCGGCCGCGTTACGGCGGACACGTCGGCGGCACCTAACGCCTGAACGGTGGTGCGGCAAGTCGGCAGTCCACTGGCGCCGCGGCGAGGTGGCGCGGCAAGGGCCGTGGGGTCCCTGGAGCGTTGCAAAAACTCGCCTTACGATGCAATGTGTCAATTGTAATTGACAGTCGGGCATGTGCTGAGGACGGTTGTCGCCCAGACCTCCGTCTCCAACCCGCCCGAGGGAGCCGCGCCATGCACAACTTCCCGTTCAGCGCCGTCGTCGGTCAGGAGCAGCTCAAGCTGGCGCTGATGATCGCCGCGGTCGATCCTGGCGTCGGCGGCGTGCTGGCGATGGGTGAGCGGGGCACGGGCAAGTCGACGACGATCCGCGCGCTGGCGGCGCTGCTGCCGCTGGTGCCGGGCCGGGAGGGCTGCGTCTACAACTGCGATCCGGCCGCGCCGGCGCGCGACTGCCAACTCTGCAACGCCCCCGATGCGCCGCCGATCACCATGCGCCCGGTGCCGGTCGTCGATCTGCCGCTCGGCGTGACGACCATCTCCCTGTAGAGTAGGTTACTGATGTCTCGACGCGACCCTACGGCTCCCTGAAT
>JBCCSW010000558.1:0-1706 GCA_039199465.1 Pseudomonadota bacterium | reverse complement strand
TTCGCCATCGCCGACCGGGTGACGGTGCTGAAAGACGGTCGGTATGTCGGCACGCGCGAGATCGGCGATCTCAACCGCGATCAGCTCGTCGCGATGATGGTGGGTCGTGAGCTTGCCGATATCTTCCCGGCGAAGAAGGGCGCGCGAACGGATGCGGCGCCGGCGCTGAAGGCGCGCGACCTGCAGGCGCCGCCGAAGGTCAAGAACGTGTCATTCGACCTTTATCCCGGTGAGAAAATGGGTTTGGCGGGGCTCGGGGGTGCTGGGCGGTCCGAAGTCGCGCATGCGATCTTCGGCTCGATGCCACGCGCGGATGGTGCCGTGACGCTTGGCGGCGAGGCACTCAACACGCCCACTTCGCGCTCCGCCATCGATCGTGGGCTTGGGTTTCTGACGGAAGACCGCAAGGGCGAGGGGCTGATGATGCTCCTCGACATGGCGGCGAATGTGACGGCGCCGATGCTGCCCGAGTTCACCACCGGGCTCGGTTTGGATCGCGGTCACGAGGTGCTGGCGGCGGAGGACGAGATCAAGCGCTTTCGCATCGCCATTCCCGGCCCGAAATACGGGGTCAGCCAGCTCTCGGGCGGCAATCAGCAGAAGATCCTCTTCGGTCGCTGGACGCGTGCGTGCCTACGGGCCCTGATCCTCGACGATCCCACCCGCGGTGTCGATGTGGGCGCGAAGTTCGAGATCTACGAGATCATCCGGAAGCTCGCAGATGAGGGCGTCGGCATCCTCGTCATTTCCTCGGAGTTGCCCGAGATCGTGGGCCTCTGCTCCCGCGTGCTTGTCATGCGCGAGGGGCTGATCACCGGCGAGGTCAGCGGCGGGGACATCAACGAAGAGCGATCATGCAGCTCGCGACCGCCTCGGTCGGCGCGGACGCTGCCTGACGACGCTGCCTTACGGGGAGGATGAGCATGGCGCATGTGGATACGCATCCGAGGGTAAGGCGACTGCCGCTCGATCCGTCGCTGATCATCGTCGTGCTGTTGCTGGCGGGCGTCGTGATCGCGGGTTTGAGCCTCAGCGACCGGTTCGGGACGCTGCGCAATTTCACCAATGTGCTGGAGCAGGCGGCGGCGCTGGGCTTTGCGAGCCTTGGGCAGGCGCTTGTGGTGGTCGTCGGCGGGATCGACCTTTCGATCGGAGCGATTGTAACGGCCTCTACCGTATTGATGGCCTCGGTCTTGGAGCTGCACCCCGCGCTGATGATCCCGATGATCTTTGGCATGTTGGCCTTTGGTGCGCTGATCGGCTTCATCAACGGCTATGTGACGATCAAGACGGGGGTGCATCCGCTCATCGTCACGCTCGGTACAGCGTCGATCCTGAACGGTGCTGTCCTGATCTTCACGCTGCAGCCGACGGGCAGCGTGCCCTTCTGGTTCGAGGAGTTCGCCTATGGGCGCATCGGCGGCGTCATGCCGATCTCGGGCCTTGTGATGCTGCTCTGCTTCGCGCTCGCCTGGGGCTTCGTGCGCTACACGCCGACGGGCCGCGCCTTCTACGCCGCCGGGGGCAGCACCGAGGCCGCGCGGCTGACCGGTATCAGATCGAACCGCATCACGCTGATGGCCTATTCGGCGCGCGGTTTCTTCGCGGCGATGGCGGGGGCTTGCATTGTTAGCCGCACGGGCGTGGGCGATCCGCGGGTGGGCGACCCGATCACGCTCGCCTCGATAACACCCGTCATCCTCGGC
>JBCCSW010000557.1:0-1722 GCA_039199465.1 Pseudomonadota bacterium | reverse complement strand
TTTCGCTACGTTATCGCCGCCCCGCTGCCCTGGTCCGAGGAGTTGGCGCGGTATTGCTTCGTTTGGATCGTGTTCCTCGGCGGGGCCATCGGGCTCTCGCGCGGGATCCATCTGGGTGTCGATCTCTTCGTCAACATGCTGCCTGCGCCGATGCGCAGGGGCCTCGACGCCCTGACGAGCGTGCTGATCGCGGCCTTCGCGGCGACGGTGATCTATGCGAGCTACCCGGTCCTCAACATGAACATGTTCCAGCGCTCCCCCGCGCTCGGCGTTCAGATGTCTTGGATCTATATCGCGATCCCGATCTCGATGGCGCTGATCTTCCTGATCTCTGCGGAGCGGATCGTGCGCTACCTGCTCGGCGCCAAGGGCGGGGAGGGCTGACCGGGCATGCTCACCGTCCTCTTCGTCACGTTCTTCATCCTGCTGCTGATCAACATGCCGATTGCCTTCGCGCTTGGCATCGCGGCGGCGACGACGCTGCTGGTCGACCCGACCTTGCCGATCAACAGCATCGTCACGCGCGCGTTCGTGGGCGTGGACAGCTTCACGCTGCTCGCGATCCCGTTCTTCATCATCGCCGGCGAGCTGATGAACGCTTGCGGGATCACGGAGCGGATCGTCGACTTCGCCCGCTCGCTCGTCGGCCATATCCGCGGCGGGCTTGCGCATGTCTCGATCGTCTCGAGCATGTTCTTTTCGGGTATCTCCGGCTCGGCCACGGCGGATGCTTCGGCGCTGGGATCGATGATGATCCCCGCGATGAAGAAGAACGGGTTCGACGCGGACTATGCGGTGGCGGTCAACGCGTCGTCGAGTGCCATGGGCCCGATCATCCCGCCAAGCATCATGATGGTGATCTACGGCTCCATCGCCAACGTCTCGATCGCGCAGCTCTTCCTGGGCGGGTTCGTGCCGGGGCTGATGGTGGCGCTTGGGCTGATGGCGATGGCGTATGTGATCGCGAAGAAGCGCAACTATCCGGCGCCGCCGCGGAGCGAACTGCCGCCTGTGCTGACCGCGCTGCGCGGCGCGGCCTGGGCGCTGGCGATGCCGGTGATCATTCTGGGCGGGATCTTCTCGGGTGCCTTCACGGCCACGGAGGCGGGCGTTGTCGCGGTGGCCTATGCCGCCCTTGTGGGCACGTTCGTCTACCGGACGCTGACCTTCAAGCTGGTCGCCAAGCTTCTGGTGGATGCGGCGGTGACCACCGCGGCGGCGATGTTCCTGATCGCCATGGCAACCTCCTTCGCCTGGCTGCTGGCCTGGGCAGGCTTCGGGGCGGCGGTGCTGGACGTGCTGGGGGGCATCTCCACGAACCCGACGATCGCGCTGATGATGATCCTGGTCTTCATTCTGGTCCTGGGCCTCTTCATCGAGGGCATCCCGATCCTCATCATCTTCACGCCGGTACTGTTGCCGGTGATCCTGGGCCTGGGGATCGACCCGGTGTTCTTCGGAGTGGTGCTGGTGATGGCGGTGGTGATCGGGTCCGTTACCCCGCCCGTGGGCATCCTCACCTATATCTGCTGTGCGATCGCAGGGATCACGATCAGCCAAGCCTTCCGCGGGCTGGTGCCGTTCTGCGGCGTGCTGATCGCGATCCTGCTGCTCTGCGCAGCCTATCCCGCCCTTGTGATGACCGTCCCCGACCTCTTCGGCCGCTGAGGCCGACGCTCAAGAAGGATGTCCGCCGTGGAGATTACGACCGAAGAACTGCAG
>JBCCSW010000556.1:0-1732 GCA_039199465.1 Pseudomonadota bacterium | reverse complement strand
TGGCAGGTAGGCTCGACGAGCCTGACGAAGTCACCAAGAAGCTGCGCCAGCTCGAGTTTCTGTGTGACCAGAGAACATGGGTAGCTGACGCGGTGCAGCGCAAGGAGCGGATCCGGCAAGACCGTAGGCAGCGGCGCCTCCCAGAAATCGTCGAGATGCCGAATTACGTCTTGCCCCGGTTCGGTTCGGCGCTGACGGCCCACGCCTGGCATCGCTCCGAACCACTCCCGGGCTTTGGCCGGATGATCGCGATGCAGCTCCTACGCGAGGACGACTGACCCGAGGTGCTCGACGTCATCGACGCGCTGGATGCCGAGATCTACGCGTGAAGCTTGAGACCGGGCGCTATCGCGATCTTCTCTGGAGAATGCTTAACCCCACCTACGCCCGCGAACCGCTCAAGGCGATCGCACCGGTCCAGGCTCAATCGCTCGCTCCCCGCAAAGCAGACCGGTCTGCCGGGTGCACGGCGGCGTCAGGCACACCGAGGCTGCACCCAGCCACCAAAGAGAGCTGGGCGAGGGCGATCTCCATCGGGTCCAGCATCGTCCCCAAGGGCGAGAAGTCGGCGTGTTGGCCCAGCCGTACGGCACGGCCCTCGCCCACCAGACGCTCAACCACCGCCTCGCTGCATCGAGGGGCCGGTACCCAGCCACCTCGGCGCGCCGCACGGGCAAGGCCCCCGAGCCCCGGGAGACGGCGCAGCGATGCGGCAACACGGCGGAAGGCTTGGATGCGGTGGGGAACGTCGAAGATATGCAACGGGCGGCCCTGTAAAGCCGCCTCGTACATCATCGAGACGCTGTCGCTCGTCACGATGAAGCTGTCGGCGATGCCGAGCCAGGCGCGATAGGGGTTCTCCTGCCCCCCGGTCCAGTGGCTGACCTCGAGACCGGTATCGATCTCGCCAGCGAGCGCATCCAGCACATCGCGGCGTGTCCGTGGGCCTCCGACCACGAGAAGCGATCCGCCTTGCGCACGTGCCAGCACCGCAGCCGCACGGCCGAGCCGCGCCCCTTCGCGCGGGCGAAGGACGAGCGGCGGCGCCGAGCCGCCGACCAGGACAGCGATCCACGGCCGCGGCAAATGGGCGAGCCGCGCCCGCCACGCCCGCGCCGCTTCGTCCGCGGCCGGGGCGGCGGAAAGACCCAGTGGGCGGTCTAGGCGGACCACGTTCTTTGCCGGCGGCAGCCCGTATTGCGGCGTCGTGAGCACTAGATCGAACACTTCGAGCGGGGCGCGCGGACGGCCGAGGTGCACGAGCCGCGCACCGTTTTGCGCCGCGATCCAGCGCGCGACGGGTACGCTGCGCCAGCCGACAGCGATCACGATATCGGGCCAGGGCGGCATTATCCGGTCCCGCGCCTCTTGCGTGAGTGCCGAGAGGCTTGCCCGCCTTCCGTAGAATGGCGTCCAGATCGGCTTCGGGCGCCGCCAGGAGAGCTGCTGTTCCTTGCAAGGCCAGCCCGTCGATCGGGAGAGCGCGCGCACCTGAGCATTGTCGCCAACTCGGTCGCCCAAAAGCGCCCAGACCAAGGGCGACCCGCCATGCGGAGGTCCCGGTGGACGACGCAATACGGCCTCCCCTGCGGCTCTGGGCGCCAACGCCCGACGCCCGACGCGGCGCAACATGGGATATTTGCGAAAGACAGACCAGACCCGCCGTCCGATCGTCGACGAAGAGTACGGCAGCATGGGCGATCGGGCGCGGGACCACGTTGGGTTAGGCGAC
>JBCCSW010000555.1:0-1770 GCA_039199465.1 Pseudomonadota bacterium | reverse complement strand
GCAAGTTCACCGATTGGTCGGCGTCCAGCTGGCGCAAGGGCGTCAGCTTTTCGATCCCCGGCAGCAAGCTCATCCATGTCGACATCGACCCGCGCGAGATCGGCAAGAACTACCCGGTCGAGGTCGGGATCGTCGGCGACATCTCGCTGGTTCTGGAAGACATCGACGCCGGTATCTCCGCCGAGCAGGCGCGCAAGGCCTATGAGCGGCGCACCCACCACAGCCGGATCGCCAGTCTCTGGGCCGAGTGGAACACGATCATGGAGCCCCGCCGCTCCCATGACAAAATCCCGACGACCATGCTCACCACGCTGCGGGAGCTGCGCAAGATCCTCCCCCGCCACGGCATCGTGACGGTCGGATCGGGCCATCCGCAGAGCTCGACGAAGCAGGACTTCCCGATCTACGAGCCGCGCACCCACATCACGCCCGGCAGCTATTCGCCAATGGGCTTTGCCCTGCAAGCGGCCATTGGTGCGACGCTCGCGAAGCCGGACGCACCGGTCGTCTGCATCATCGGCGATGGCGACTTCATGATGTGCATGCAGGAGCTTGCGACCTGTGTGGCCTATAATATTCCGGTCGTGTTCGTGACGCTCAACAACAGCGGCCACATCTCGATCCGCGATGGGCAGGATGCGCTGATGGAGCGGAACATCATCTCAGAGTTCTCGACCCGGGGTGCTAACGCCGAGCCCCACTCGGTGCAGTTCCCGGCATTGGCGGAGTCCTTCGGTTTCGACTTCGCCACGCAAGTGCAACGGGTCGATGAGATCGGGTCGACGATCAAGGCGGCGCTCCAAAGCGGTGGGCCGGCCCTTGTCGAGGTGCCGATCACCCGGGATGTCAGCATCGCGGCCTCCAACGTCGTGGGCTGGTGGGACTTCCCGCCGGTGCCTACCGCGCCCCAGGCGGTGCGCAACGGCTATGCCGCTGGTTTTGCCGCTGAGCAGCATCAGGGCCGCGACACCTCAAACGTGAAGATCGTGCAAGCGGAGGGCGCCGTCGGCTGACGGCCTCGCCCATCCCATCCAACGACAAGCCTCAGGAACCCAGTTCTCATGGGAGGATCGACTATGTCTGCAACGCTCACCAAACTCGCATTGGGTGCCGCCCTTGCGCTCGCTCCGGCCATGGCCGCCGCTGATGATGGATACCAGGACCTGCCCCGCACGTTCCTGTGGAACCCGAATTTCAACAAGGTGGTCGAGACGGCCGACTTCGCGGGCGAAGGGCCGCTCACTATCGGGTTCTCCAATGCCTCGCAGGGTGATGGCTGGCTCGGTACCTTCTATCACTCGATCCAGTACGGCGTGTCGCAGAGCGCGGACAAGATCACGCGTTTCATCGTCACCGATGCGAATGGTGACCCGACCAAGCAGATCTCTGACATCCAGGACCTAATGGAGCAGGATATCGACCTGCTGTTGGTGAACCCGGCGACGGCCGATGCCCTCGATCCGATCCTCGGCCGCGCGATGCGCCGCGGGGTGCCGGTCGTGACCGTCGCCCGCCGGGTGGAGACCGAGGACAATTTCGTCAGCTTCGTCACCGCGTCGGGCACGGCGCTGGCCCGCATGAGCGCCACTTGGATGGCAGAGACGCTGGGCGGTGAGGGGCGCATCGTGCTGCTGCCGGGCAAAGCGGGGGCGAGCCCTGCTGAGATGCGTCTTCAGGCCGCCAAGGAGGTCTTCCCGCAGGTCCCCGGCATCGAGGTCGTCGACACGCAGTATACCGGCTGGAGCCCGGCCAATGGCCGGCAGATCATGG
>JBCCSW010000554.1:0-1773 GCA_039199465.1 Pseudomonadota bacterium | reverse complement strand
GCGACCGTATCGCGGCCGAGCTGCAGGACGCTTTTCTTGCCGCCGAACGCGATTTCGACACGCATCTCCACACGCCCGAGGACGCGGTGAGGCGCGCCATGGCCAACACCCGGCCGGGCCCCGTGGTGCTGGCCGATGTGCAGGACAATCCGGGCGCTGGCGCGACCGCCGACACGACCGGGCTCCTGTCGGCGCTGGTCGCCATGGGCGCCGACGACGCTCTGCTCGGCGTGCTCGCCGACGCCATGACGGCCGCGCAGGCGGTGGCGGCGGGCATCGGCGCCGAGATCGACGCAGAGCTCGGCGGGCGTCACGGTCTGTCCGACCAGCCACCCTTTGCGGGCCGCTTCCTGGTCGAGGCCATCGGACCCGGGCGCTGCGCCTTCACCGGCGCCGTCTATCGGGGGTCGACCGCAGAGCTCGGCGCGACGGCCGTCCTGCGCGTGCTCGACACGCCGGGCCGCATCCGCGTCGTGGTCGCCAGCCGGCGCAGCCAGTGCCTGGACCGGGCGCTGTTCACCCATGTCGGCCTCGACCCTGCCGCCGCCCGCATCGTCGCGGTCAAGAGCACCCTGCACTACCGCGCCGATTTCGACCCGATCGCCGCTGAAACCCTGCCCGTCGCCGCGCCCGGCTGCTTTCCCTGCAGGCTCGACAGCGTGCCCTATCGCAGACTCTCCGTTGCTATCAGGCGTGGCCCGCAAAGCGCGATCGATTAGAGTCATAACGATTTCCGAGATCTGGAATCTGCAACCATTGGCGAAGCGCGACATGCCCGCTAAGGAGATCGTTGACGCTGAGTACCGGAGGCTCCCCATGACAGCGACGCGTACCGAGACCGATAGCTTCGGCCCCATCGAGGTGGCTGCTGACCGCTATTGGGGCGCCCAGACCCAGCGTTCGATCGCCAATTTTCCGATTGGCTGGGAAAAACAGCCCGTGGCCCTGGTCCGTGCGCTTGGCGTGATCAAGCAGGCGGCGGCTCAGGCCAACATGCAGTTGAAGAACCTCGATCCGAAGGTCGGCAAGGCGATCGTCCAGGCCGCGGGCGAGGTCGTCGACGGCAAGCTGGACGACCACTTCCCGCTGGTGGTCTGGCAGACCGGCTCAGGTACGCAGTCGAATATGAACGCGAACGAGGTGATCTCGAACCGCGCGATCGAGATTCTGGGTGGCACCATGGGCAGCAAGGAGCCGGTGCACCCCAACGACCACTGCAACCGCGGCCAGTCCTCGAACGACACGTTCCCCACCGCGATGCACATTGCCGCAGCCATGACAGCGCGCGCGCTGACCATCCCGGCGCTGGAGAAGCTGGCGGAGGCGCTGCAGGGCAAGGCCGATGCCTTCGCCAAGATCGTGAAGATCGGCCGGACCCACACCCAGGACGCGACGCCGCTGACCCTCGGCCAGGAGTTCGGCGGTTATGCCCATCAGGTGCGCCAGGGGGTGGTGCGCGTCGACCAGGCGCTGGACAACCTCTACCTGCTGGCGCAGGGCGGCACGGCGGTCGGCACGGGGCTGAATGCCAAACCCGGCTTCGACGCCTTGGTGGCCGAGAAGATCAGCGACATCACCGGCCTGCCCTTCGAGACCGCGCCGAACAAGTTCGAGGCGCTCGCGGCCCATGATGCCGTCGTCGAGATGTCAGGCGCGCTCAAGACCGTCGCCGCCAGCCTGTTCAAGATCGCCAACGACATCCGGTTCCTGGGAAGCGGCCCACGCTGCGGTCTCGGCGAGATCAGCCTGCCCGAGAACGAGCCCGGCTCCTCG
>JBCCSW010000553.1:0-1777 GCA_039199465.1 Pseudomonadota bacterium | reverse complement strand
GCCCAGCGCATCGAGGTCGTGGTCCCCGACGAGCAGCTGTCACAGGCGATCGGCCGGCGCGGGCAGAACGTGCGCCTCGCCTCGCAGCTTACGGGCTGGGACATCGACATCATGACCGAGGCCGAGGAATCGGAGCGGCGCCAGCAGGAGTTCAACGAGCGCTCAGCAATGTTCATCGAGGCGCTGGATGTCGACGAGATGGTCGCCCAGCTGCTGGTCGCCGAGGGCTTCACCAGTCTCGAGGAGGTCGCCTTCGTCGAGCTGGACGAGCTGACCGCCATTGACGGCTTCGACGAGGAGACGGCGCAGGAGCTGCAACTGCGCGCCCGCGACCGGCTGGAGGAGGCGAACCAGCAGGCGCTCGCCAAGGCGCGCGAGATGGGGCTGCAGGACGATCTGGCCGAGTTCGAGGGGCTGACACCGCAGATGCTGGTCAAGCTGGCCGAGGATGGCGTGACCGACCTCGCCGAATTCGCGCGTTGCGCCGATTTCGAGCTGGCCGGCGGCTATATCGAGGGGCCCGACGGCAAGCGCGTGAAGGAGGACGGCTTGCTCGAGGAATTCGAGCTGTCGGCCGAGGAGGCGCTCTTCCTGATCATGCGTGCGCGCCTGGCCGTCGGCATGATCGACGAGGCGGAGTTCGAGGCGATAACCAACCCGCCTGCCGAGAGCGAGGAGACGGCTGATGAGGACGCGGACGAGACCGTGATCCCCGACAGTCTGTCAGCGGACGATGTGTTCCGCAAAACGCCGGCGTCCTGAGCGCGGCCATGTAGACGATAGCGGAGATGAGGAGCGGGCATCCGGTGGAGGCAGCGGTCATGACCAGAGGAGCCAAGGCCCATCGCCCCGAGGCGCCGGAACGGCGCTGCGTGGCGACGGGCGAGCGTCAGCCCGCGGCCGGCCTGATCCGCTTCGTGCTGGCGCCGGATGGCGCGTCGGTGGCACCCGATCTCGCTGGTCGGCTGCCGGGACGCGGTGCCTGGCTCACCGCCGACCGGACCGCGGCTGACAGGGCGGAGAAGAAGCGCCTGTTCAGCCGTGCTTTCAAGCGGCCGGTGACGGCGCCCGAGGGGCTTGCCGATCTCCTGGAGCGTCTGCTCGCCCAGCGCCTGATAGAAACCATCGCGCTGGCGCGGAAGGCTGGTGCCGCGGTGACGGGTTTCGAGAAGGTGCGTGCCCGCCTGCGAGACGGCGCGGATGCAGTGCTGATGAGCGCTGCGGAAGCGTCAGAGGACGGTGTTAAGAAGTTGGAAAAACTGGCCGGCGCTCGCCCTAGAATTGCGGTTCTGGACGCATCGGAATTGGGTTTGGCATTCGGCCGAGAGTTTGCCATACATGCGGCGCTCGACGCGGGGCGCCTTGCCGACCGCGCCCTCGCCGAGGCTGGCCGACTGGCTGGATTTCGAGAGGCGGGCGGCGCCAACGTGATCGACGCTGCCACAACGATGACCAGACCGCGGGACATGGCGCAGGCGCCGCCGCCGGCAGGCGATCCGGGTAGCCTCGAAGGTCAGCCAGTGACCGGAATGACGGACGAGACTGGGGGCATCCGGCCTCCGAGGGATGATGAATGAGCGAGACGAGTAGCGGCGACGGCAGGTCGGGTGGACGCGGGCCGGGCGGCGGGCGCGGGCCAGGCGGTCGTGGACCGGGGCGCGGACCCAGCCGTGGGCCCACGACGACCGTGGTCGTCGAGAAGAAGCGTACCAAGCGCATGGTCAGCCCCGGCAGTGCCGGCGGCGCCGGATCGGCTGCTGCCGGCCGCGCGACTACG
>JBCCSW010000552.1:0-1778 GCA_039199465.1 Pseudomonadota bacterium | reverse complement strand
CTCGCACGCCGGGCCGAGGCGGCCGAGATCACCGATGCAACCGGCGGCGAGGCAGGCCGGCTGGTGCTGACGGTGGACGCCTACGAGGCGCTTGGCGGTCTCTCGGGCCTCGCCGCGCGGCAGGCCGAGCGCGCGGTGCTCGCCCATGGCGCGGATACCGGCGAGGCGCTGACCCGGCTGATCGTCAGCCTCGTCGATATGCCGAAGGGCGGCCACGAGGGTGCGGACGCGCCGCTCGTTCGTCGCGAGGCCGAGATGCTGCAGGTGACCCTGGATCCGGATGCCGAGCGCCTGGTCGACGATCTGATCAATGCGCGCGTGCTGGTGCGCGAGGACACGCGGCTGCGCCTCGCGCTGCCCGACATGCTCCGTGTCTGGCCACGGGCGCGGCAGATCCTGGATAGCGAAGCGCCGATGCTGGCGACCCGCGGCACGATCGAACCGCTTGCGGCGCGCTGGTCGGCGAGCGGCGAGGCATCGGCGCAACTGCTGCCGGCAGGGCCGCTGCTGCGCTCGGCCCAGGATCTGCGACTGGCCAGGCGCGTGCCGACGTCGCCGCAACTGCGGCGCTTCATCGACCGCTCGGCCGATCGCGTGCGTCACCGCCGCTTGGGGCTCGCCGCCGCCGGTGTCATCGGGCTTACAGCGGCGGGCGCGATCGGCGCGATCATCGCCATCGGTCAACCGGGGCCCGAGCCCGATCCGTTGCAGTTCGCCAGCAACAGCGTCGGCGCCCAGACCCTGTCGCCACTGCCGCCCGACACCCCGATGGTCGACGACAGGGGCCTGTTCCCGCCCGCGCCGCTGCCCGCACCGCTGATCGGCCTGGCGGACAGCCCGGCGAGACTGCAGGACCCAGAGCCGCCGGCGCTGGCGACCGCGCCCCTGCCCACTACCGATCCGGCGCCCGAGCCCACGCAGACCACGAATGCCACCCCACCGCCGGTGGCGGACGACCAGGGCGAGGCGACCGACCGCCTGCAGGCCGCGCTGGCCGATGCCGAGGCCCGTATCAGCCGGGCCGAGGCGGCACGCGAACGCGCAGAGGCGGCCGAACGTGTGGCCCGCAACGCCCTTGCGGCGGCCGAGCGGCAACGCGACGACGCGGCGACCGGGGCCGTCGCGGCGGTCCGCGCCCGGCAGGACGCCATGAGCGCACTCGAGGTCGCGCAGGCGGCGCGCGAGCAGGCTGAGGCCGACCTCGCCGAGGCCGAGGCCGCCCGCGATCGGGCGCTCGGCGCACTCTCGGCGGCGATGGCCGAGACGGTACCGCTGATCGGCACGATCCTGACGGCGGCCGGCCCCGGCTCGGACAGCAATCTCGACCGCGACGGCCTGCTCGACGGCGTCGAACGCATTCGGCGCACCCTGGCGGATGGCTTGGGTGACGCGCCACCGCCCGCGACCGATCCGGCGGCTGCACTGGTCGATGCGGGCGACCGGCTGGTCCAGACCGGTAACGCGGCGCTCGCGATCTCTGCCTATCGCCGCGCGCTGCTGGCACTCGACCGCACCGGCGGCAGCACCGCGCTCGGTGATCTGGCGGTCATGCAGAACCGGATCGCCCTGGCGGCGCTGGCGGCCGGCGAGTTTTCATTGATCGCACTGGCGCTCGGATCGCTGCAACACAAAATGGCGTTTCAGGAGATGTGACGGCCGCAATCCGTCCTGAGCGCCTGCGTCTCGATCTGCGCGAGGGGGATAACACCCTCAAAGGAACGATTGTCGATCTGGCGTATCACGGGCTGGACCTGCAGGTGCATCTGGACAGTGCCGCG
>JBCCSW010000551.1:0-1779 GCA_039199465.1 Pseudomonadota bacterium | reverse complement strand
GGCCAACCGCAAGTTCGCCCTGGAGATCGACGACCTGCAGCCCCGAGGGGTGAGCTACGATCCCCGCGTGCTCGGCTATGTGCTGACGGGCGACCATGGGGCGGTGCACTTCGGCGCGACGGTCTACTGGCGCGTGCGCGACGCCGTCGCCTACGCCTTCCTCGCCGATCCGCAGACGTCGCGGCGCACCCGTGAGATCGACGCCTTTCCCAAGGTCGAACAGGCCGTGCGCCGGGCGTTTCAACGGGCCGCGATCCATGTGAGCGCGCGCAAGGACCTCATGGCGATCCGGGTCACCGGCAAGGATCAGATCCGCCGCGACCTGATTTCGGCCATGAACGCGATGCTCGGAACCGGCGGATCGATGCCCTTTGCCGTGACGGTCGAGAACGTGGAGTTCAGCACGGACATGCTCGCCTGGACGCAGCAGGCCTTCGACCGCGCCCAGCGCGCGCAAAGCGAGGCCGATCAGCTCATCGCCGAAGCCGAGAGCGAGCGCGCCGCCACGATCGCGCAAGCGCGCGAGGACGCAGCCCGCATCGTCGGCTCCGCCGAGGCGACGGCGAACGAGATGATCAGCCTCGCCCGCGTGCGCACCAAGCCGATCGAGGCGCTGGCCAAGACAGATCCCGCCGACCGGCGGGTCGTGCTGTATCGCCTCTGGCGCGACGGCACCGACCGGCTGTTTCAGCAGGCGCACGCGACGATGGTCGTCCCGGATCACGAAAACCTGCGGGTCCTTCTGCCCACCGCCCCGCCGAACACGGGCGAGGACGCCGCCGAGGCGCCCGATGTCCCGGTCACGGACCCGCGGCCGTCGAAGACGTTCCAATGACTCAGACGCTGAGAGCCGAAGCCGGCGACGCGCTGAGCCTCGATGAGAAGTGGTCGCTGGGCAGCCGTCTCGTGCTGGCCGTGGTGGCCGCCTGGCTCCTGGTGCTCAGCTGGGCGATCCGCTGGTGGCTGCCGGAGCAGGAGGACCTCGGTCTCATCTGCGTGGGCCTCTCATCGGTCCTGATCAGTCTGCCGCTTTTCCGAAACGCCTGGCGTTCGCTGACGTCGAACGAGATCGGCGGGCTGACCGACCAGCTGGTCGTGACGGCGATCATCGCCGCCTGGGTGACCGGCCATCTGGATGCCGCCGCCCTCGTTCCGCTCGCGATGGTGCTGGGGCACGTTCTCGAGGAGAGGAGCCTCTTCGGCACGCGCGAGGCCATCGCGGCCCTTGGCGCGCTGACGGAGACGACCGCGAGGCGCTGGAACGGAACCGATTGGGAGGTGACGAAGGCCGCCGGCCTGCGCCGCGGCGACGTCGTCGAGCTCAGGCCCGGCGACTTCGTGCCCGCCGACGTGATCGTCCTGACCGGCCGCTCGGCCATCGACGCTTCGGCGATCACCGGCGAGTCGGTGCCGTTCGACGTGGGCGAGGGAGAGCCGGTCGCGGCGGGGTCGATCGCCACCGACGGTCTGTTGACCGCGAAGGTGACCGGCACGGGCGACGAAACGACCCTCGGCCGAGTGGTGCAGCTGATGCAGGAGGCCGAGAAGGGCAAGCCTCCGGTCATCCGCATGCTGGAACGCTACGCCGGCTACTACCTGCCCGTGGTCCTTATGTTCTCGGGCATGGTGTTTTTCGTCAGCGGGTCGATGACCAGCATGATGGCGGTGCTCGTCGCGGCCTGCCCCTCGGCGCTCGCATTGGCGGCGCCGGCGACGTCCGTCGCCGCGATCGCCGTGGCGACGCGGTTCGGCGTGCTGGTCAAGTCGACCGCGTTCATG
>JBCCSW010000550.1:0-1779 GCA_039199465.1 Pseudomonadota bacterium | reverse complement strand
TCAGGATCAGGAGGTTCGGGTTCCGCCGCGCCGTAATCTCGCGAAACGCGCTGTCGAAAGGGCGCCAAGTGTGCATGTCAGCGCGGAACCGCGCGATGAACCAGCCTTCCTCGAGACGCTGCGCCACATAGCCCGCCACGATCACGGCCAGCGCCGGCCCCAGCAGCACCGCCGCGCCGTCATCGCCCCCCATGCCGGCCCCCACGGCCCAAGCCCACCACCAGAAGGGCGGATGCACGAGGTCGATGCCATGGTCCGCGATATCCCCGATCCGCGACGAGGTCAGCGTCACGCGCGCGAGCTTCCCGTCGACCGTGTCGAGAAAGCACATGAGCCAGCCTAGGACGATCCCGGCCCAGAACTGCCCCTGCCAGAACAGAGCGAAGACCGCGAGGACCAGGACGCCGCTCACCGCTGTCACGAGGTTCGGCGATATCCCGTGCCGCGCACACCAGCGCACCGCCTGGAAGGCAGGCGCTGGCCAGACACGCTTGGTCACGATGTCCGTCACGCCCTTATAGGATGCATCGAAGAGCGCCCGCTCCGCGCCCGGATCGTCCGCGGGCAGGGCGACTGGCCGCGCGATCCGCCGCAGCTTGGGATCGTACCGTCCGACCAGCGCCACCGCATCGCGCGAACCGGCCGGTGCGGGCGCGCCAACCTCAAACGCCGCCGACAGCGCCACATCCTCCGCCCCGCCGAGGCGGACACCGATCAACCGCCCCTCCCGATCCGCCAGCATCGTACCCGGCGGCGCCGCGGCGAGGGCCGCGACCACGTCCGTCGTATAGGCATAGTCGTCGCGCAGCCGCACGAGATCCCGCAGCGCCGGCTCGAGCCGGGCAATCTGCCGCGTCAGCCGATGAGCCGATGGTTCGGAAAAGACGGTTCTGGCGCCTGCCGCTTCGATCATGCCATCAGTTACCGCCCATGCTCCGGGCCACGCAACCGCGACCGGCCCAAGGACGGGAAGGACGGACCGATCGCCTCACGCCCCTTCACGCTCGCCCATCTCAGCGACCCTCATCTGGGGCCAGAGGCGCCGAGCCTCGGCAGAGCGCGCGGCGACGCGCCCGACCGCCCGCCGCGCATGACGCTGAAACAGCGACTGGCGCTGCGCAACTGGCGCAGACGGCGGCGCCATATCCTGCGGGCCGATATCGCCCATCTCACGGCCCGAGACATCGCGGCAGCCGCGCCCGACCACGTCGTTATGACCGGCGACATCGCGAATGTAGGCCTGCCGGCGGAGTTCGGCGCCGCCGTCCCATGGCTCGAAACCCTAGGCAGCGCCGACGGCCTGGCGACGCACAACATCTCCATCGTCCCCGGCAACCACGACGCACTGGCAAAAGGCTGCTGGGAGGCCGGCGCCGCCCGGCTCGGCCTCGCCGCGCAATCCAACCCCTGGTGCCGGCGGATCGGCCCCGGGGCACTCATCGGTCTCTCTACCGCCGTCCCGACGCTCCCGCTCCTCGCCACCGGCCGCCTTGGCGCGCAGCAAATCGACGCTGCGGCAGAGATGCTCACCGCCACCGCGGCCGAGGGCCTCTGCCGCATCGTCCTCATCCATCACCCGCCCGGCGAGACGACGAAACGGCGCCGGTCGCTCACTGACCGGCACGCCCTCACGAACGCGCTCTCCGCCGCAGGCGCGGAGCTCGTCCTCTACGGCCACAACCATCGGAGCGAGGAGGTACGGATCGGCAGCACAGGCATCCTGGCCCTCGGCGTGCCCGCCGCCTCCGCCGCAACAGGCACGGCGACCGAACCCGCCGG
>JBCCSW010000549.1:0-1780 GCA_039199465.1 Pseudomonadota bacterium | reverse complement strand
TGCGTCGCCATCGATTTCATCGGGACTGCGTCATACCAGCCAGAGCGGACGAGCTGCGCAAGCCCGCGGGCATCGTTGCGATCGGTCTTGTTGGCCTGGAGCTTGAGTGCCGCAGCCGCCCGGCGAGCGTGGATGCAATCGATCGGTATGCCGGCATCGCTCAGGCCATGCGAAAGCCAGACCGCGACCGGACCGGTTTCCATGCCGGCCCGAAGTAATTCAGGCGCGTAACGGGCAAGGCAGGCTGCGATCGCCTCAATCTTCGTGGGCACCATGCCCTGCCAGACTGTCATACCATTGGCGTTAACCACGCAGATCCCAGTCTACTTCACCGAGACGTCTAGGCTGCGTTGACAAAAGGGATTCACGGCGAGGAGCTGGCGTGATTCAAGATAGCTTTCGGAAGGGAGGCTGTCTTGGCGCGAAACCTGATGTCGGACGCGGAGTGGGCGTTCTTCGAGCCCTTCATCGTCGCCGTGCGCCAACCGAACGGGCGCAGGCCTGTGGATCATCGGCGCGTTCTCGACGGCATTTTCTGGATCGCGCGCACGGGTGCGCCATGGCGCGATCTGCCTGACGAGTTCGGAAAATGGGGCTCCGTGTACCGTCAGTTCCGGCGCTGGACGCTGGCCGGCCTCTGGGAGACGATCCTCGAGGTGCTGAATGACAGCGAGGCGGTGCCCGATGCCGTGCAGATGGTCGACAGCACGATCATCCGGGCGCATCACTGCGCTACCGGCGCAAGGGGAGGACTCAAAGCCAGAATCTCGGCCGTTCGAAAGGTGGCTTCACGACCAAGATCCACCTCCGCACGAATGCCGCCGGCCTGCCAACGAAGGCCGCCATCACGGCGGGTCAGGCCTCCGACTACGCGGGCTACGCCGACACCATCGACGCCGATCTGCCGCCCGCCCGCGTGCTAATCGCCGACAAGGGCTACGACAGCGATGCGATCCGCGACGGTGTCGAGGCCGCCGGCGGCACACCGGTGATCCCGGCGCGGCGCACGAGAAAGGCGCCGGTCGCGGTCGACGGCTTCATCTACGCCCTGCGCAACCGGATCGAGAGGTGCATCAACCGCCTCAAGAACGCCCGACGCCTCGCGACCCGGTACGACAAGACTGCCGCCAGCTATCTCGGCTTCATCGAGATCACCGCCGCCCGCCTCTGGTTCCGCCATTTGTCAACATGACCTAGTCCCGCATAATGCGTCATCGTCCTTCCTCCTCTGCAACGACGACGCAGCGTAGTGCACGACGGCCGACACCCCCGATTACGCCATGTGATTGACCTCCCAGCCCTCACGGTGCAGTTGCACATGGACGCGACGCATGCCATAGCGCACGCGCGTCTCGCAGATCTCCGTGATGCGGATCTCCGGTGCGGCCTGCCCGGGCCGGCGCGAGCAATACTGACAGGTCGAGCGGTTCACGAGCAGCACGACACACGCCCTGCGCTCGGACACACCCCAGTCGACCTGGGCCGCCGCCACCAGCTTCCGTTTCCGGGCAGGGCGAGCCCCATTGAATGCGCCATTGGTTCAAGCCCAATGGCGAGCGAGCTTTCGGCGAACGACGCCCTGCAGCATCTCCCGGTCGAGGCTGAGATCGGCGACCAACTTCTTGAGCCGCGCATTCTCGTCCTCGAGCGCCTTCAGCCTGCGCATCTCTGGCGGCGTCATCCCCGCGTACTTCTTTCGCCAACTGTAGAACGTCGCCTGGCTGATCCCGGCCTGCGGCACGTATCGCCGACCGGCACGCCCTCATCGGCCTGCTTCAGA
>JBCCSW010000548.1:0-1819 GCA_039199465.1 Pseudomonadota bacterium | reverse complement strand
GCCGTGCTGGTGGCGCCGGAGCGGCGGCAGGGCGCTGGCCTCTATCTCCATCCGAGCGCCATGCTGGCGGGCATGCTGCTGAGCATCATGCTCTACGCCCAGATGTACGGCCCCCGGCCAGAGACGGCATCCGAGACGGCGACAGAAGACGGCGCCGCGACGGATGGCGCGACCATCGATATCGATGCACTGATCGCCGCCGCGGAAGCACGCGAAGGGTCGCAAGAGGCTGGCGCCGCAGATGCCGAACCGGGCGCCGAAGCCGCCGAGGAGATCGCCTTCGAGGCGCAAATGGCTGGCGAGGCTCATGCCGAGGCCGCCGCGAAGCTTCGCCAGATCGTCCAGTCCGTCAGCCAGTTCGTCGCCGCCGAAGCCGGACGCGAGCGGGCGGCGGATAGCGGCCAGCCCTTCCAGGCCTGGGTGCTGCTCCATTCGGTCGCCATGATCGCAGCCCTCGGGATTGCGGATGAAGGCCAGCTGCGTTCGGCCCTTGGCGGGCTCGAGGGCGAGGAGACGCTCGCCGGCGCGCTCCAGGGCGATGCGATCTGGGAAAAGGGCATGGCCGCCGCAGCAGCGGGCCTCGCGCTCGAGGCGCGCGCCGGACATGCCGCAGCCCCGATGGCCGAGAATGGCGAGCACCGGCAGGACGCGGCCTTTGCCAATGGCGACGGGCTGACCCTGGCGGAGGGCGACCCCTTCGGCTTCGTCTTCGCAAGCCTCGAAGATCTTCTCGCCTTCGCGCCGGCGGAAAGCGGCACAGACGCGCTGCCGGGCAGCCTAGACGCCGCCTGGCGCCCGAGCTTCGAGACCGGGCTCGAGACAGGTTTCGACGCGAGCTTCGGCGCCAGCTGGTTCGCGGGCAGCGTGTTCCCGGGTGGCGTCTTTCCGGGTGGCCTGGCCGCGGCCTTCGGCGGGCTCGCCTCGTTCGATACGAGCTTCGACGCCGCGCCTGAAAGCGGCCGCGCCGAGAAAGCGCCCGCCAGCCCCGCTGCGGTGGCCGAAAGCGTGGCGGCGGTCGCCCTGCCCGTCTCACGCGTCGAGCCGGGGGCCGAGGGCGCCGCGATCACGAGCGGCGAGCTGACCTTCGCCCTCCGCGATTTCGCCGCGGAGCTCACGGCGGGCCCCTCCGGCCCGACCCTCCTGCAGCTCGCCGGCCTCGCGCTCGACGACACGCGGTTGGCCGAGGTACCGGTCACGATCTTCGTGCCCGCCTTCGAAACCCGCGCCCCCGCCGAATACGGCCTCGCCCGCCGCGATGCGCCGAGCTCGGTCTCGGTGCTCGACCAGTTCGCCTTCGTCGCGTCCGACGATACGGCCGACCTGATCCCCGCTTCGGCACTGACGGGCGCGGCCACGGCGCCGCTCCACTACAGCATCGCGCGCGACCCCTTCTTCGCGCTCCTGCGCGACGCGGAAAGCCGGGGCGGCACGACGGATCCGAGCCGGCTCGAGACCCGCCTGATCGACGGCGACGTGGTGCTGATCGACCCGCGGAGCGAAGGCCTCGCCGCGGGCGATCTCGTCACCGTCAGCGTCGACTATGCCGACAGCTCGAGCGCCATCCTGGTCACCGCCCTCGAGACGTTCGACGACTGGCTCGTCTGAGCCCTTCCCGATGACCGACCTTCCCGGCGGCCTCGAAGGCCGGCATCCCAGCACCGCCGCGCGCCTCGCCGCGCCGGCGGATACCGGTCCGGCCGACGCCCCGGGCCTCGCCGCCCCCGACCCCGCAGGCGGCCGGCGGACAGGTCATAAAGCCGGGCGCGCCCCAACCACGGAGACCGCGATGGCCGAGGATCCGCGCCGCGCCAAGCCGCTG
>JBCCSW010000547.1:0-1824 GCA_039199465.1 Pseudomonadota bacterium | reverse complement strand
TAGACGAGCCCGAAGACGATGACCGGCACGTTGTAGAGGAGCCCGTCGAAGCCCTCGCCGGTCCAGTTGCGGACATGGCCCTCGATCAGGCCGCCCTTCATCAGCGTCAACACCCAGCCGAAGAGGCGGATGTTCTCCGACACGAACAGGCTCATCACCACGGCGATGGTGATCACCAGCGTAAAGCCGCGGAACACCTTGGCCATGCCATAGGCGAGCGGCCAGCAGAGCAGAAACAGGATCGCCGTCGCCGCGAGGGCCATGCCGAGCGACCAGGCGAGCGAGCGCCAGTAGCCCTGCCGGAAGAACTCGGCATAGGCTGAGAAGTCAGGGACGTGGCCGAGGTCGAACACCTTCTGCGGCATGATCGAGAAGGCGGCGACCACCCCACGCGGCGCCAGAAAGCTGAGCGACAGCAGCACCGAGATCGGCAGCGCGGCGAGCAGCCCGAGGCGGCGGTCGGCACGCTCCATCTCAGCGTCCCGCGATCAGGTGACAGCGGTCGAGATCCCAGCCCAGCCTGACCGCGCCGCCGAGGCCGACCTCGATACGATCCTCGCGCAGCACCTCGGCCGTCATCCGGGTGCCGTCGGCCAGATCGATCTCGTATTGGTGGCGCGAGCCGAGCGCGTATTCGGCATGCAGCCGACCGTCGACCATGGCTTCGGCGCGTTCGCCCTCGGCCAGGAAGCGCAGCGTCTCGGGCCGGACAACCATGGTGCCGCCATGCCCGTTGCCGAGGCCGAGGCGCGTGCCGGCATTGGGCACCAGCGCGACGGGCCCCGCCGCAAGCCCGCCGGGGCGGGGCGTCACCTCAATCAGGTTCACGTCGCCCATGAACTCCGCCACGAAACGGCTTTTGGGACGGGCATAGATCTCGTCGGGCGTGGCGATCTGCTCGAACCGGCCGGCGCGCATGATGGCGATGCGGTCCGACATCACCATCGCCTCCTCAAGGCTGTGGGTGATGTAGATGAAGGTCTTGCCGGTGCGCTCGTGCAGGTCCTTCAACTCCTTCTCCAACGTCTTGCGCAGGCGATAGTCCAACGCCGAGAGCGGCTCGTCGAAGAACAGGATCTCGGGATCGAAGGCGAGCGCCCGGGCCAGCGCCACGCGCTGCTTCTCGCCGCCCGAGCACTCATGGATGCGTTTGTCGTAGTATTCTGGACGCAGGCGCAGCAGGTCGAGCAGTTCCATCGCGCGCGCTTTCCGCGTCGCCTGGTCGACGCCGCGGATTTTGAGCGGAAACTCGATGTTCTGGCCGACGCTGCGATGCGGAAACAAGGCGAGCGACTGAAACACCATGCAGGTGGGGCGTTGGTTGGCCGGCACGCGGTCGATGCGCTTCTCGCGCAGCCATATCGTGCCGTCGCTCGGCTCCTCCATCCCCACCAGCAGGCGGATCAGCGTGGTCTTGCCGCTGCCGGACGGGCCGACGATGGTCAGGAACTCGCCCTCGGGCACAGCAAGGTCGATGCCGTGCAGGGCGGTGAAGCTGCCGAACCGTTTCTCGAGCCCGGCGATGCGCAGGATCGGTATGTCGGTCATGCCGCCCCTCCGGACGTTGCTGGTGTCGGATGCTGACCCACGCCAGGCTAGCGCGCAGGGGGCTGGCGCGCATTGGCCAGCGCTTACGGGCTGGCGGGCACTGGCCGGTGCGCTGGCCCGCACACCGGCCGGCCTCGCCGCGTCAGCTGCGCCGTGCCGCCGCGTAGATGGTCGATAGCGCATCGTAAGACGCGACGACCTCATACTCGACCGAGCGTGCCATCTCCTCCTCCAGGCTGTCCCACTGTATCGCGTCCAGTTCGTCCTCGTCCCACT
>JBCCSW010000546.1:0-1831 GCA_039199465.1 Pseudomonadota bacterium | reverse complement strand
GGCCCCTTCAGGCGGCTGATCGCCGCCTGGTTCGTCAACGGCGCCGCGAATGCCCTGCCGGCCTCGCTGTTTCTGTTCTTCGTCAACGACCGCCTGCAAGCGCCTGATCAGTCAGGACTTCTGTTCCTGCTTTACTTCGTGTCGGCGATCCTGGGCATTCCGTTCTGGAACTGGGCGGCGGGGCGCGGCATGAAGCACCGCGTCTGGGGCGGCGCCATGGTCTACGCCTCGGCCGTGTTCGCCATCGTGCTGTTCCTAGAACCCGGCAACGTGACGGCCTTCGCCGTGATCACCGTGCTGACGGGGCTGGCCTTCGGTGCCGATCTCGCCCTGCCGCCGGCGATCCAGGCCGATGTGATCGCGGCCGATACGGCCGAGACCGGCGCCAAGCGCGCCGGTATCTTCTTCGCGCTCTGGCAGGTGGCGACGAAGACCGCGCTCGCGGTGACCTCGGGCCTTGCCTATGTCGCGCTGGAGGTCGCGGGTTTTCAGGCGGGCGCGGGCGCCGATAACAGCGAGACGGCGCTGACCACCCTGACGCTGCTCTATGCCGGCGCGCCGATCGTGCTGAAGCTGCTGGCGGTCGGCATCATGTGGCGCTTCGACCTCGACCGGGAACGCCTGCAGGCCATGGGCGCTGCCTGACGGGGTTTGCGGTATCGCGGCTGGTCGCCGCGATGCTGGGTGCGGGGGTGCCCGGCGTTGCGGGCCGGGCTGCAGCGTCGGCAGGGTGCCTCGGCTGGGGAGAAGCCCGAGCGGGCTTCTGTCCGAGCGTGATCGAAGGCCGGGCCGCGTCAAGGACGAGCCGGCGTTGCCGGTCGCGTGCCGCGATCCTTGACCCGTCCCGCCCTTCTGGTCGGAGCCTCAGGACGCCTTCTTTTCGTCGACCGTGTCCCAGCCGGTCGCCTTGCGGACGGCCCAGATATAGGCGCGGTTCGGCAACAGGCCGATGAGCCGCAGGATCAGCGCGAAGACGACGGGGAAGCGGATCTCGAAGCCGGGCTTCGCCAGACCCTCGGCGATGCGTTCGCCCGCATCCTCGGCCTTCATCAGGAACGGCATCTCGAACTCGTTGACCGAGGTCGCGTCGGTCTCGACGAAGCCGGGATTGATCACCGAGATGCGTACGCCCTTGGTCGCCAGATCCATCGCCAGCGCCTCGGCCATGGAGATCACGGCTGCCTTGGTGGGCGAATAGGCGGTGGCGTCGGGCAGGCCGCGATAGCCGGCGACCGAGGCCATCAGCGCCACATGCCCGTCGGCGCGGGCGATCATGTGCTGCAACACCGGCTCCAGCCCGTTGGCGAGCCCCTGCACGTTGACGTCCAGATGGCGCGCGACGACGTCGGCCTTGAAGGCCTGCGCCTTCATCGGCGTGTAGATGCCTGCATTCAGCACGACCAGGGCGAGCGGACGCTCGGCCGTGATCTCGGCGACGATGCGCTGCATGGCGTGCAGGTCGGTGACATCGCCTGGGGCGGGGACGATCCGGCCGTCGAGCCCGGCGGCCTCGCCCGCCAGTGCCTCCAGCACCTCCGCACGGCGTGCGGTCGCATGCACCGTCCAGCCGCGGCGGGCGAGCGACAGGCAGAGTGCCCGACCGATCCCGCCCGAGGCACCGGTCACCCAAGCCGCGCCATCGGCGGGGCGCATGATCTTCTGCCAGATGCTCATCCGTCCTCCCCGGGCCCGTTCGCCCGGCCGTCACTTCCCCTGGGCCGCGCATTGCCGCCGAAGACGGCAGATAGCGCCGACAGCGGCGAAAGCCTGCTGACGGCATGGTCCGATTCCGCTGTTTTGCGAGACGTGGTGGACGGCGGGTCGCTCGGCG
>JBCCSW010000545.1:0-1835 GCA_039199465.1 Pseudomonadota bacterium | reverse complement strand
GGCCAGCATCTGGCTTGCGTTGCAGCCGAAGACGGGGCCCGTGCCGAACAGCGACGCAGCCTTGTTCTTGCCGTACCAATAGGCCGTCACGTGGTGGCCGGCATCCAGCACGCCGTCGGCGACCGCGTCCTGGATCTGAAACGCCTTCACGACCGCGCCCGAGGGCAGGTAGTCGATCTGCATCCGTCCGCCCGACATCTTGTTGACGCGCTCGACATACTGCTTGGCGAAGTCCGAGAAGACGTTGGCATCGGGCCAGGCGCCCTGCATGCGGATCGTCGTGGTCTGGGCGCGGCTCACCTGGGGCGCGGCGAGCGTCGCGGTGGCGGCACCGGCGGCGAGCCCGCCGCGCAGGAAGCGGCGGCGCGAGGTGGTGGCGTCGGTCATTCTTGGAACCTCCCGAGTGTCCGTTCTCTGGTCCGCTCTCTCCGGCCGTGCCGTGGCGTGGTGTCGCGCCCGACGTTTTGGGACCGGTATTGGCGAACGGCTGCCCGCCGGCGGATCGACCGGCAGGAATCATCGTCTACCAATCGGTTGCGGTTCTGTCAGTAGCGATCCTTTGATCGTTGCGGAGTTTGAGAAAGCTTGCCGAAACACCGGTTCAAACAGAGAATTTCGTGTTGCGCCGCAGCAATTTTGGGCGCTGCGGCAGGGTCCCGGCAACAGGACGCGGGCCCGCACGGATCGGCGGCGCTTCCGGTGGAGAAGAACCCGCGGGCCCGCAGGCTCCCACGAGGCGCGCTCGGCCGGTGTGCTTGGCCGGTGTGCTTGGCCGGTGTGCTTGGCCGGTGTGCTTGGCCGGTGTGCTTGGCCGGCGCGATCGGGCAGGCGCTCAGGCCGGCGCGCGCACGGGACCCGGAGCGAAGGCGGCCGGCAGGCGCGGCGCCGGGCCGAACGGACCGATGGCGGCGCCGGGCTCTATGCCGAGCGCGGCCGCCGCCACCGCCAGCCCCGCGTGATGCGCCAGCGCCAGCCCTATCTTGAACCCGCCCGAGGCATGCCAGAGGCCCGGCGCATCCGCGACCTGCCCGATCCGCGGCAGCGTGCCCGGCGGGCGCGGCCTGATCCCGGCCCAGCGTCGTTCCACCCGCGCCGCCACCAGCGCCGGCATCAGCGCGACGGCCCGCGCAATGACGCCATCGAGCCCCGCATCGGTCGCGCAATCGGTCTCACCCGCCTCGCTGGTCGCGCCGACCGCCACGGCGCCGCCGCCATGGTGGACGATGAAGACCCCCGGCGCCTGCACGGCCGGCATCGTTTCGGGCGCGGTCGCGGGCCGCAGGGCCGGATCGAGCGAGAGCCGCGCCGCCTGTCCCTTCACCGGCCGATCCGCCCGCGCCGCAGAGCCGACAGCCGGGATCCCCGCGCCGACGCGGTAGCGCGCCGGGTCGTCCGCGGCGCCGATGAGGCCCGCGATCCGCCCCGCATGCCACCCGGCCGCGATGATGACCTGTCGGGCGAGGAGCGTTCCGGAAGCACTGTCGAGACGCCAGTCGGCGCCCGTTCCTCGCAATGCCTCGACAGACCAGCCCGTCGTCACCGTCAGGCCGGGCAGGCCGCGCGCGGCGGCGAGCAGGGCGGCGGCATAGCGTTCGGCGTCGATCTGCGCCGAGACGCTGTCGATCAGCCAACCTGCTGCGCCGATATCGGCGGCGAAGAGTCCCGCCCACTCGGCAGAGGCGCCGCCCACACGCCAGGTTGCCGGGCCACCCAGGGGCGATCTCGGCATGCGGCGCTGACCGTCGCGCGCCTGCGCCTCGCCCCGATCACGCGCCGTCTGGTCGGCCAGCGGCGTGATCCGGCCGCCCACGCGATAGCCGGCCGGGCGGGCGGCG
>JBCCSW010000544.1:0-1844 GCA_039199465.1 Pseudomonadota bacterium | reverse complement strand
TCGCCGGCCGCGAGCGCCGCGAGGCCAGGAAGGCGAGCACGGCGGGATCACGGCCAAGCCTGGTCGGCGTCGACGGGTCAACGGGGGCGGGTGAAGGTTCAGCGCTCATGGGTCCTCATCGTCCTTGGGCGGTGGATAGGCGCGGCGCACCGGCGCGGTGAGCGCCCCGAGCCGCATGCGCTGGCGTCCGCTGGCATCGAAGTTTGATGGGTCGAGCCAATGATCATAGGCCGCTGACAGCGCGGGCCAATCCGTATCGATGGCGGCGTACCAGGCGCTGTCGCGGTTACGCCCTTTGCTGATGACGGCGCTGCGAAACACGCCCTCGAAAACCAGCCCGAGCCGGCGCGCCGCCCTGCGCGACGGCGCGTTCAGGGCGTTGCACTTCCACTCGACCCTGCGATAGCCGGCCTCGAATGCGGCGCGGATCAGCAGAACCATCGCCTCGGTCGCGGCGGGCGTGCGGGCAAGCGCGGGGGCGAAGTTGATATGGCCGATCTCGATCGTCCCGGCCTCGGGCGCGATGCGCAGATAGGAGAGGATGCCCGCAGGTGCGGCGTCGCCCGGGAACACCGTGAAGAACAGCGGATCTGGCGAGGCCGCCATGTCGGCCACCCAGGTGGCGTAGTCTGCGCCATGCACGAAGGGCCCATAGGGCAAATAGTCCCAACGCGCCGGGTCGCTGTTGGCGGCATGCAGCGCGCCCGCGTGCGCCGGAACCAGGGGTTCCAGCCGGCAGTATCGGCCCGCGATCGGCGCGCGGGCGGGTCGGTCGGGCGGCACCCAGCCCGGCACGCGCCAGCCGAGGCGCCGGTCGTCGTCGATCTCATCCATGCGCCCGTCCTAGCCGCTCGGGCGACGCCCCACCACCGGCGGTCGCCCGTTGCGATACCGGACAGCGGAATAGGGCAGTGCTTACCGGGCTGAGC
The DNA here is from genome assembly GCA_039199465.1 of Pseudomonadota bacterium. Taxonomy (GTDB): domain Bacteria; phylum Pseudomonadota; class Alphaproteobacteria; order Rhodobacterales; family Rhodobacteraceae; genus Thermohalobaculum. Next base: position 915 of record JBCCSW010000544.1, on the reverse strand, counting down.
TCCGTCCGGCTCAGGTCCGCTGGGCTCAGGTCCGCTGGGCTCAGGTCCGCTGGGCGCTCGCGGCGCCGCGGGTGCGCAGGTTGACCAGGGTCTTCAACAGGTCGAACCAGAACTGCGCGCCCAGCATCGTGCCGAAGCCCACCGCAAACCACGACATCAGCCCCGTCAGCCAGAACCAGGCATCGCCCTGGCCGACGAGAAAGGCCCACAGGCGCCCGAACCACGTCGTGCCCTCGCCGGACGGTGGCCATGCCGCCGTCGTCCAGCCAAGCGCTGCGCCGGCCTCGTTCAGATCGCTTGCAGCGGCCAGCATTTCGGTCTGCAGTTGATCGATCTTGGCGAGGAGTTCATTGAGATCCGCCGTCGCATCGGGCCCAAGGTTGACCTGAGCGTTGGGACGCACCTCGGACAGATCGGCAATGGCTGCTGCAGCCTGCGCGGCCCGCACCGCGGCCTCGCGTTGTGCGTCGTTCGTCAGCAGCGTGGCGCTGTACTCGACCAGATTGATGTTCAGGGTCACTGCAAAGACCAGCCCGGTCCAGAACAGGACGGTGCGCACGCGCCGCCGATACCAGCCGCCGACGCGTTGGATGGTGTTGTCGTACCACTCGGCAATGGTCTTTTCGGCGGCCTCCGCCTTGTCCTCGATCCCCGCCAGGACCGAGGTCAATCGCTCGGCCAAAAGCGACTTGCCCTGCCCGACGAGCTCGTCGCCTGCGACGGTCGCGTTGGCGATCGTCGAGAGCTGGTCGCGGATCGACGTCTGGCGGTTGGCGTCCAGATCGACACCCAGCCAGACGAGCGCCTCGCGCGCGAAGATCGCCGGCGCGATGGCCGAGGGCGCGCGGCCGGTCACCTCGCCGCTGTCGCCCTCGACGCGGAGCGCGGTCATCACCTTTCGGCCCATGAAGTCGG
>JBCCSW010000543.1:0-1845 GCA_039199465.1 Pseudomonadota bacterium | reverse complement strand
CCAGCATCGCGTTGATGACGCCCGACTGAGACAAGATCACGAACCACGAGAAGACGCGGACCAGATAGCTGGTGAAGAACGGGATGATCAGAAGCGAGATTGCCCAGCGCCGCTGCGTCTCGCTCGCCCGGAAGGCCAGCGCATAGGCCGCGGGAAAGGCGATGGCCGAGGCGATCAGCGCCGTCGCCCCCGCAAGGCCCAGCGTCGTCCAATAGGCATCCCAGAAGAAGCCGCGGGTGAACATGCGCACCCAGTTCACCGTCTCGAACGCCTCGACCATGCGGAAATTCCGCACGAGAAAGAACGACATCGCGACGGTGAAGAGCAGCGGGCCGATGAAGAACAGCCCGTACCAGACCAGCAGCGGCAGCCGGAAGGTCAGGGCGTAGAGGCGCTGGGTCATGGCAGTAGGGTGGGGGTCGACCCCACCCCTCCCTCACGGGCAGGGCCGAGCCCTACCCTACGCTCCGTCAGGCGTTCTTGTACTCGGACCAGAAGTCGTTCCAATCCTCCAACGTCTGCTGCACGGGGATGTCGCGATAGTGGATGCGCCCCTCGTCGATCAGAGTGATCGGGTTCATCGCGGCGCCCTCGACCTGGTGGGTGCGCTCTGCTTCGGCGGGGTCGACCTCGTTCAGCATCGCGCGGCCCGCCTTGGTGATGCAGTTGCCTGGATAGGCCGCCATCTGCGCCGATTTCACCTGGCCCTCGGGGCTCAGCATGTACTGGATGAAGGTCTTCACCAGATCTGCCTTGGACGAGCCTTTGCCGATGCAATAGCTCTCGGTCCACTGGATGCCGCCCTCGACCGGGATGACCGAGTCCACGGGCGCGCCGTCCTTCTTCAAGACGCCGGTGATCCAGTCGCCGATGCCGCACATAGCCAGCATCTCGCCGTTCTTCAGGCTGTTGAAGGTACCGCCATAGTCGAAATAGCCGCCGACCTGGGGGCGCAGGCTCATGGTCGTCTCCTGCACCGCGTCCCATTTGCCGCCGTCCAGATCCCAAAGCCCCGCGCCGTTGCCGTTGTAGAGGCTGATCATCCCGAGCGAGGGCAGATGCCAGTCGAAATGGCCGACCTTGCCGGTCACCGCCTCGTTCCAGAAGCACTTGTAGCTCATCGCGTCCTCGGCCGAGATCGCGGTGGTGTTGTAGCTGACCCCCAGATGGCCGAAGCGCACCATCATCGAGAACAGCGTGTCGCCGTCCCAGTGACCCGGGAACTTGGCAAAGTCCGGATGCAGCATGTCGTCGAACGGGTAGTCGTCGGCATCCAGCGGCTCGATATAGCCGGCGGCGTTCAGCTGCTGAACGAACTCGGCATCGGACAGGATGACGTCATAGGTGCCCGGCGGCGACTGCGCGATCAGCGCCAGCATGTTGTCGCCGCCCGCATAATACTTGGGCACGAACTTGACGTTGTTGGCCTCCTCGAAGGCGCCGACGATGTCCGGCTCGCCATGGCCGTACCAGGCCAGCATCGTGATCTCGGTGGTCTGCGCCCAGGCGCGATTGACGAAGGGCGCCGCCAGGGGTGCCGAAAGCGCGGCAGCGCCGCCGAGGCGGAGCACGTCGCGCCGGTTGGGGGTGATCAGTCCCTTGGGGGAGAGGAGCTTGGTCACGGGGTGGGTTCCTTCCTGTCGTTCCTTGGTCGCCCTTGCAGGCGGCGTGTTCTCAGATCGCTCGTATTTCGGCCGCCCGTCGCGGGTCGTCGTCGTCCGTCGCCTGCCGATCGGCGCCGTCATGCCTAGTCGGCGGGCATCTGCCCGAAAAGCCGTCAGTGCCGTCCCACAACACCGGCCCATCGCTCGACGGCGTGGAGGCTGATGCCGCGCCGTCCAGGTG
>JBCCSW010000542.1:0-1849 GCA_039199465.1 Pseudomonadota bacterium | reverse complement strand
GCCGGCGCCGTTGAGGCTGCCGCCTCCACCGGCGGGCAGATCATGCCGCCGATCATGGGCGCTGGCGCCTTCATCATGGCGGAGATCACGGGCATCCCGTATCAGGAAATCGCCATCGCGGCGATCATCCCCGCCGTTCTCTACTTCGCGTCGATCTACTTCATGGTCGACTTCGAGGCGGCCAAACTCGGCATGCGCGGCATGCGGGAAGACGAGCTGCCGAAGCTCGCCAAGATGATCCGGCAGGTCTATCTTTTCGTGCCGATCATCATCCTGATCTATGCGCTGTTCCTCGGCTACTCGGTGATCCGCGCGGGCACATTGGCGACGATTGCCGCAGCGGTCGTGTCGTGGCTGCCGATGGTGCTGCAGCGGACGCTCGGCTGGCCGTCGGACGGGTCGACGCCGATGGGGCTGCGGTCGGTGCTTAAGGCGTTCGAGATCGCAGGCGTGATGTCGATCCAGATCATCGCGGTCTGTGCCTGCGCGGGCATCATCGTGGGTGTGATCTCGCTCACCGGGGTGGGCGCGCGGTTCTCTTCCGTGCTCCTCGACCTGGCGGCGGCGTCGCAACTGCTGGCGCTGTTCTTCGCGATGTGCATCGCGATCCTGCTCGGTATGGGAATGCCGACGACGGCGGCCTACGCTGTTGCGGCAAGCGTCGTGGCGCCGGGCCTCGTGCAGCTTGGCATTCCGCAACTCACCGCGCATTTCTTTGTGTTCTACTTCGCCGTCGTCTCGGCGATCACGCCGCCCGTTGCCTTGGCGAGCTACGCCGCCGCCGGAATCTCCGGCGCGAACCCGATGGAAACCTCGGTCGCATCGTTCAAGATCGGCATCGCGGCCTTCATCGTGCCGTTCATGTTCTTCTACAACGCGGCGCTGTTGATGGACGGCACCTGGTTCGAGGTGTCGCGCGCGGGCCTCACGGCGGTGTTCGGCGTGTTCCTGTTGTCAGCGGGCGTGCAGGGCTGGTTCCTTGGCGGGCGCGCGGTCTGGTTCCTGCGGGTCGCGCTGATCCTGGCGGCGCTTTTCATGATCGAGGGCGGATTGGTCAGCGACCTGATCGGCGTCGGCCTGGCGGGGGCGGTGCTTCTGGTGCAGCGCGTTGTCCGGCCCGCGCCCGGCGCGACGATCCCGGTGCGGGGCGCCGACTAGTGCGAAAGGCGGTCTGCCTGATACGTGTCTTGTCACTTTAGGCGTTGAAATATCTGGTCGCAGGCAGCGCGACATGACTCAGGCTTTTCCGCGTAAGCTCTGGGGCGCCAGCCGGTCGACCAGCCAGTCGACCGCGATGTCGCCCGCCGGGCGCTGGCTGCGGATCAGCCAGGTCGTCGCGGGCGCGATGTCGAGCGGCAGCGGCGCCGTTGCAAGGCCGAGCGGCACGAACATCCGGGCCAGCGTTTCCGGCAGCACGGCCATGGCCGCAGTCCCCTGTACCAGCCGCCCGGCAAGCGTCAGTGGCCCCGCCATCACCCGTACCCGACGCGTCAGTCCATGGTCTGCCAGCGCGCTGTCCACCGCGCCACCGCGGAGCCCGCTCGGCGCGGCCTGCACGAAGTCGCGCGCCGCAAAGTCGGCCAGACCGTCCGGCGCCGTGCCGTGCCCCGGGTCGTAAAGGACGCAGAAGGGATCGGTGCAGATGTGGCGTGGCAGAAACCCCGCCGCGGGCTCTGACCCGGTGATGAGCGCCAGCGTGACCGTGCCACGTCGCACCGCCTCCACCCCATCGCCGGAGGGGCGGAGGTCTACGTCGACCAGCGGTGCCGCGTTCAGCGCCCGGGCGAGGGCCGGGGCGATCAGCGAGGCCTGGTAATCGGAGGCCGAGATGCGAAAGAAACGCGCGTCG
>JBCCSW010000541.1:0-1864 GCA_039199465.1 Pseudomonadota bacterium | reverse complement strand
GTCTCGCCGCGCGCGGTCACGGGGAGCGGCAGCCGCCGGACCACGCCCGTGACAGGATTAACACTCATTTCGACCCGCTGCCCTTCTGGTACGCGCCGTTCGAGGAAGCCGCGCTGGAGGGCGGCGATTTCCCCATCCACGCGATTACCCAGCGGCCCATGCACATGTATCACAGCTGGGGGTCGCAAAACGCCTGGCTGCGCCAGATCACCTCCAAGAACCGGCTCTTCATCCATGACGATCTGGCCGACGCGCTCGGCGTCCGGGACGAGGACTGGATCTGGGTCCATGGCCATGTCGGCAAACTGCGCTGCCGGGCGCGGCGGATGCGCGGGACCAACCCGTCAACCGTCTGGACCTGGAACGCCATCGGCAAGCGCAAGGGCGCCTGGGGCCTCAGCCAGGCGGCGCCCGAGGCGAGCGACGGGTTCCTGCTGAACCACGTGATCTCGGACCTGCTGCCCGAGCGCGAAGGCGGACATCGGTATTCGAATTCCGACCCGGTGACGGGCCAGGCGGCCTGGTACGACCTGCGCGTCCGGATCGAGCGGTGCGAGGATCAGAGCGCCGAGGGCTGCGTGCCGGCGTTCGAGGCGCTCGACGCGCCGCATCCGCCGCCGATTCTGCAGTATGGCGCAGACGTGAAGGCCGATCCCTGCCGGGCCGAGGGCGTGCCCTGCCGCGAATGGATCGGCAACCGCCACGAATATGCCGCATCGGTCGAGGGGCTGGCCGACGGCCATGGCGGTGATGCGACACCCAAGCTGAAGGCTGCCGAATGACCGACCTGCCGGAGCAGACAGAGCGCAAGCTCGGCCTCGTGATCGATCTCGATATCTGCGTCGGCTGCCATGCCTGTGCGGTCAACTGCAAGGAATGGAACACCGGCGGCCATAGCGGCCCGCTGACCGACATGTCCCCCTATGGCGACAGCCCCTCCGGGGTCTGGTTCAACCGCATCCACACGTTCGAGGTCAATGACCCCGAAACCGGCAGCGGCCGCACCGTCCATTTCCCCAAATCCTGCCTCCATTGCGAAGACGCGCCCTGCGTGACGGTCTGCCCCACCGGGGCCTCCTACAAGCGCGAGGAGGACGGGATCGTGCTGGTCAATGCCGACATCTGCATCGGCTGCAAGCTCTGTTCCTGGGCCTGCCCCTATGGCGCGCGGGAGTATGACGAGACCGAAGGCGTGATGAAGAAATGCACGCTCTGCGTCGACAAGATCTACAATGACAGCCTGCCCGAAGAGTCCCGCGTGCCGGCCTGCGTGTCCACCTGCCCCGTCGGCGCGCGCAGTTTCGGCGACCTCGGCGATCCGGATTCCGATGTGTCCCGCCTGGTGGAGGCCCGCGGCGGGTTCGAGTTGATGCCCGAGCAGGGCACCAGGCCGGTCAACCGCTATCTGCCGCCACGCCCGCGCAAGGGCCCGCCCCCGCAGGAGGCGTCCGGGCCGGCCGAGGACCGCGCGCCGCGCATGCTCGACCATGACGGCGGCGACCCAGACGGCGCGGGGCTCATCGCGCGCTGGATCGACCGCGCCCTGTCGAGCTGAACGCGCCCGTCCCATGCATCCGGCCAAGTCCGTCATCCTCTTCACCACCGCGTCGGGCGCCGGCTACGGCCTCCTGATCTGGCTCGCGATCTTCTCCGCGACCGGCGCCATTGCCCCCGACCGGGGCTTCGGCCTTATCGCTTTCACGCTGTCGCTCGGCCTCGTGACCGGCGGGCTGCTGTCCTCGACGCTGCATCTGGGTCATCCCGAGCGCGCCTGGCGCGCGATGAGCCAGTGGCGCACGTCCTGGCTCTCGCGCGAAGGGGTCGCGGCGCTCGTCACCTACGCCCCCGCACTGCTCTTTGCGGC
>JBCCSW010000540.1:0-1868 GCA_039199465.1 Pseudomonadota bacterium | reverse complement strand
TCAAGGCTGCGGTCGCCGCTGCCCTTGGGGATATAGACCCCACCGAAGACAACCGCGGACCCGTGGAATTCAAACGCCACGTCGCCGCCGTGATCCTGCGCCGCGCCATCGAGCGCGCGTCGTCCAGGGCCACGCCGGTCGCAGCCTGAGGAACGCCAGATGTCCAAGATGCATGTGAAGATGACCGTCAATGGCAAGGCGGTCGAAGGCCTGGCCGAGCCGCGCACCCTGCTGGTGCATTTCCTGCGCGAGAACCTAAAGCTGAAGGGCGCCCATATCGGCTGCGAAAGCTCGCATTGCGGCGCCTGTACGGTCGAGCTGGACGGCAAGTCGGTGAAGTCCTGCACCATGTTCGTGGCCCAGGCCAACGGGGCCGACGTCACCACGGTCGAGGGGATGACCAATGCCGACGGCTCGCTCGGCGTCATTCAGGAGATGTTCCGCGAGCATCACGGCCTGCAGTGCGGCTATTGCACGCCCGGCATGATCATGCGCGCCCATCGCCTGCTGCAGGAGAACCCCGACCCGACTGAGGAGGAGGTCCGCTTCGGCATGGCCGGCAACCTCTGCCGCTGCACGGGCTACCAGAACATCGTCAAGGCTGTGATGGCCGCCGCCGACATGCAGGCCGCCCAGAGGGAGGCCGCGGAATGAACGACATGACCCCGGACAAGAACGCCGCGCAGCGGCGCGAGGGCCTGAAAGGGCTCGGCTCCAGCCGCAAGCGCGTCGAGGACGTGCGCTTCACCCAGGGCAAGGGCAACTATGTCGACGACATCCAGCTCGACGGCCAGCTCTTCGGCCAGTTCGTGCGCAGCCCCTACGCCCATGCGCGCATCGTCTCGGTCGACAAGACCGCCGCGCTCGCCCTGCCGGGCGTCGTCGCCGTCCTGACGGCCGAGGATCTGGCGCCGCGCGGCCTGCATTGGAGGCCGACGCTGGCCGGCGACAAGCAGATGGTGCTGGCCGACGGCAAGGTGCTGTTCCAGGGCCAGGAAGTCGCCTTCGTCGTGGCCGAGGATCGCTACATCGCCTCCGACGCGGTGGAGCTGGTCGAGGTCGACTATGACGAACTCGAGGTCGTCACCGACCCGTTCGAGGCCGAGAAACCCGACGCGCCGGTGCTGCGCGAGGATATCGCCGACCAGAAAGAGGGTGCCCACGGCCCCCGTCGTCACCACAACCACATCTTCACCTGGGAACAGGGCGACCAGGCCGCGACCGAGGCGGTGCTGGCCGAGGCCGATGTCGTGGCCGAGGAGATGGTGTACTACCACCGCACCCATCCCTGCCCGCTCGAGACCTGCGGCTGCGTCGCCTCGATGGACAAGGTGACCGGCAAGCTGACGCTCTATGGCACCTTCCAGGCGCCCCATGCCGTGCGCACCGTCGCCTCCCTGATCTCCGGCATCGCCGAGCACAACATCCGGGTGATCTCGCCCGATATCGGCGGCGGCTTCGGCAACAAGGTCGGCGTCTATCCGGGCTATGTCTGCTCGATCGTCGCCTCGATCGTCACGGGCCAGCCCGTGAAGTGGATCGAGAGCCGGCAGGAGAACCTGCTGTCGACCGCCTTCGCCCGCGACTACTGGATGAAGGGCAAGATCTCGGCGACCGCCGAGGGCAAGATCACCGGCCTCTGGTGCCATGTGACGGCCGACCACGGCGCCTTCGACGCCTGCGCCGACCCGACCAAGTTCCCGGCCGGCTTCTTCAACATCTGCACCGGCTCCTACGACATCCCCGTCGCGTGGCTCGCGGTCGACGGCGTCTACACGAACAAGGCGCCGGGCGGCGTGGCCGATCGCTGCTCGTTCCGCGTGACCGAGGCCGCGTATTTCATCGAACGCATGATCGAGGTGCTGGCG
>JBCCSW010000539.1:0-1892 GCA_039199465.1 Pseudomonadota bacterium | reverse complement strand
TGCCGTCATCGTCGCGCTCCAGCCGGCCCGAGACGAAGGGCTCGTAGAAATGGCTGTCGATGCCGAGCGCGCGGAGCGCCGCCTTGTTCAGCCAGGCCCGGTCGTAGAGATGCAGGACATAGACCGGCACCTCGGGCGAGACGGCGTTGATCTCATCGATGGTCGGCAGCCGCTTCTCGGCAAACTGATCGGCCGACCAGCCACCGACGACGCGGATCCACTGCCCGACGGGCGTGCGCTGCGCCTGGCGTTTCAGCATCGCCAGACCGTCAGCAAGCGAGGGGACGTGGTCCCAGCGCAGTTCCATCGCGAAGTTGTTGCCCTGGCGGATGATGTGGGTGTGGCTGTCGATCAGCCCGGGGATCACCCGACGCCCGGCCAGATCGATCCGCGTCGCATCGCCGGCATCGGCCAGGATCTCCGCATCGTTGCCGGTGGCGGAGATGCGGCCGGCCGTGATGGCGAGCGCGCTGACCTCGGGCTTGGCGGGGTCGAAGGTGGTGATGCGCCCACCGTAGAGGATGAGATCGGCCATGGCTGATGTTTCCTGGATTGTGATGGTGGAGCAGCGCGCCGGCACGGGATCGCGCCCGCCCAACGCGCCTTAGAAGGGATCAGGCTTCGGCCTGCAGGATCACCGGCGACCAGTCGGGGCTGACCGGCGGGATATGGCGCAGATCCTCGGTGGCGAAGGCGCCCGTGCCGTGCACGACCTGCCCGCCCAGCACCGTCAGGTCGGCGCGCAGATTGGCGATCTCGGCATCGGTGACGGCGAAGTAATCCCGGTCGAGCACGGCGAAATCGCCGAGCTGACCGGGGGCGATCGCGCCCTTGGTGCCCGCATCGCCCGTGAACCAGGCCGAGCCTGTGGTCCAGATGCGCAGCGCCTCCTCGCGCGTCAGCAGGTTGGCGTCGTCATACATCGCAAGCCCGCCGCGCGAGAGCCCGGTCGCCATCCACTGGATCGAATACCAAGGGTTGAAGGACGTCACGCGCGTGGCATCCGTACCGCCGCCGACGGGCACGCCAAGATCCAGGATCGCCCTGAAGTTCGGGGTCTTCTTCAGCGCCGCTGCGCCATAGTTGGCGACGAAGTCCTCGGCCTGGAACTGGATGCGGTTCTGCAGCGCGATACCGCCACCGAGGGCCGCGATACGCTCCAGGTTCCGCTGGCTGAAGGTCTCGACATGGTCGATGAACCAGCCCGGGGTCAGGCCAGCGCCCTTGGCCACGTCCTCGTAGACCGGCAGCAGGCGGTCGCCGGTCTCGTCATAGGTGACGTGCTGGCGGAACGGCCAGCCGCCCTCACCCAGCACCGTCATCACCTGTCGCTGGTAGTCCTCGGCTCCGTCGTCGATATCGGGGCGGGCATCGGCGAAGATCTCGTAGTCATAGGACGCCCAGGCCAGGTTCTCGCCTGCGCCGACGAATTTCAGCATGTCATCGCCCTGGCCGGCACGGATGTCGGCGGTCCAGCGCTTGTAGTCGTCCAGCTCCTGCCCCTTGTGCTGCGGGAAGGAGTGGTAGCCGATGCGCACCGTCTGCAGGCCGCGGTCCTTCATCCAGCGGATCACGCGGTAGGGATCGGCGTCGGGGAACTCCATGCCGCCGCCACCGGCATCCGAGACCGAGGTCACGCCCAGGCCATTCAGCGCGTCGAAATACTGCTGCGAGCTGTTGATCTGGTCGCGGATCGAGAGCTTCGGCGCGGCCGCCAGCGTCCGATACATCACCAGGCCCGAGGGCGCGGCCAGCACACGGCCCGTGGCGTTGCCGCCGGCATCCTTTTCGATGATGCCGCCGGGATAGGTCGGGTGGCCGGGCTGATCATAGCCGAAATACGCGACCGCCTGCGTGTTGAGCAGCGTCAGCTTGTAGAGGTGGTGGATCAG
>JBCCSW010000538.1:0-1910 GCA_039199465.1 Pseudomonadota bacterium | reverse complement strand
GCCAGCGCGGTGAGCGCCGCCGAGCCGATGGCGAAGCCCTTGCCCGTGGCGGCCGTGGTGTTGCCCAGGCTGTCGAGCGCATCGGTACGTTGGCGCACCACCTCGGGCAGGCCCGACATCTCGGCGTTGCCGCCGGCGTTGTCGGCGATGGGGCCGTAGGCGTCGGTGGCCAGGGTGATGCCAAGCGTGCTGAGCATGCCCACCGCCGCGATGCCCACGCCGTACAGCCCGACAGCGAAGTAGCTGATGTCCTGCAGCTGGCCGCCCGTGGCGAAGCCGAAGGCCAGCAGCGTGGCGAAGCAGACCACCAGCACCGGGGCCCAGACGCTCATCATGCCGTCGGCGATGCCGCCGATGATGATCGTGGCAGGGCCGGTCACGGCCTGGTCCGCCAGCTTCTTGGTGGGCGAGAACTCGTCGCTGGTGGAGTACTCGGTCCACTTGCCGATGAGCCACCCCGCCGCGCAGCCGCAGATCACGCTGAACGCCACGCCAGGCACGCCGAGCCAGCGGGTTGATTCATCAGCGGGCATCAGCAGGCAGCACGCCGCGATGGCGCCGACGATGCTGAGCAGCGTCGCCCGGTCGATGCCACGCGCTAGGGCCGACAGCAGGTTTTTCTGGCTGGCGTCCTCATCGGTGCGGACCATGTAGATGCCGGCGATCGAGAAGAAGACGCCGATGCCGGAGATCACCATCGGCAGCAGCAGCGCGGCCAGCTGGGCCGCCTCGCCGGTCATGCCGTCGGGCACCAGCGTCGGCGTCGCGAAGGCCGCGGCGCCCAGCGAGGCGGTGGCCAGGATCGAGCCGGCGTACGACTCGTACAGGTCCGCCCCCATGCCGGCCACGTCGCCGACGTTGTCGCCCACGTTGTCGGCGATGGTCGCCGGGTTGCGGGGGTCGTCCTCCGGGATGCCCTGCTCGACCTTGCCCACCAGGTCGGCCCCGACGTCGGCCGCCTTGGTAAAGATGCCGCCGCCCACGCGGGCGAACAACGCCTGGGCGCTGGCGCCCATGCTGAAGCAGAGCATGGTGACGGTGATCTCGACCGGGCTCAGCGGCGTCATCCCCAGCGACGGCCACACCCACTTGAGGAAAGCGAACCAGATGGCGATGTCCATCAGCCCCAGGCCGACGACCGTCAGCCCCATCACCGCGCCCGAGCGGAAGGCGACCTGCAGGCCCTGGTTGAGCGACTTCTCGGCCGCGGCGGCCGTGCGGCTGCTGGCGGCCGTGGCCGTCTTCATGCCGAACCAGCCGGCCAGGCCCGAGAACAGCCCGCCGGACAAAAACGCGAACGGCACGAACTCGCTCTGCACCTTCAGGCCGAACGCCGCGTAAGCCAGCAGCAGGGCGATCACCAAGAAGAACGCGGCCACCACCTTGTACTGCTGGCCCAGGTAGGCGTTGGCGCCCTCGCGGACGTAGCCGGCGATCTCCTTCATCCGCTCGGTGCCCTCGTCGGTCTTCACCATCGCGTCGTAGAAGAGCTTGGCTTGGACCAACGCGACAAACGCCCCGGCGAAGGCGATCGCCCAGCAGACGATGGTGACCATCGGCCGCTCGCCGGTTGCCGAGGCAGTGCCGCCGGTTACGCCTCCAGCTTCGGCAGCGGCCTCGGCATCTTCGGCTTCTGATCCGGCTTCGGCTTCGGCGTCTTCCTTTGCAGCCCGCCCGGCGTCGGCTGGTTCGGCGGCGTCCGATTCAGCGTTGACTGGTTCGCCGCTAGCCGGCTCGGTGTTTGGCGTTGCGTCTTCCGGTGTCGCGTCGCCTTCGGCCGGCTGTGCTGCGTCTTCTCCCGGCTGCGCGGCGTCCTGCTGGGGAACATCCGCTGGCCGCTCCGCTGCCGGCACTTGGGCCCACGCCGACGCCGCACCAGCCTGCGTGCAAACCATCGCCGCCAAGCACAG
>JBCCSW010000537.1:0-1923 GCA_039199465.1 Pseudomonadota bacterium | reverse complement strand
TCTTCCAGGTCAACACGCTGATCGCCGTGGTGGCGACGACGGGCGTGATCCTATCGGCAGCCTATGCGCTCTGGCTCTATCGCCGCGTGGTGCTGGGCCAGCTGCTCAAAGAGAGCCTGAAGTCGATCAGCGATATGCGGCCGCGGGAGCGGGCGATTTTCGCGCCGCTGGTCGTGATGACAATCCTGCTCGGCGTCTATCCGGCCCTGGTGACCGACATCATCGGGCCCTCGGTCTCGGCGCTGATCGGACAATACGAGACGGCGTTGTTGGAGCACGGACCGCTGCAAGTAGCGTCGCATGCAGACGAGACCCTCGTCTCGGCGCAAGGAGACTGACATGACCGCCGATATTGCCGTTCTGCTACCCGAGATCTTCCTTGCCTGCTACGCGATGGCGGCGCTGATCTTTGCCGTCTACACCACTAAGGATGGGATGGCCTCGCTGCTCGTTTGGGCGACGGCGGCCGTGTTTGGCGCTGTGGCGGTCTGGATTGCGGTCTCGGGCAGCGGCGAACGGGTCGCCTTCGACGGCATGATCATCGACGATGGCTTCGCGCGGTTTGCCAAAGTGGTGATCCTGGTCTCCGCCGCGGCCGTGCTGCTGATGAGCGAGGGGTACATGGCGGAGCGCAACTTGCTGCGCTTTGAGTATCCGGTGCTCATTGCCCTTGCCGTCGTGGGCATGATGATCATGGTCTCGGCCGGCGACCTGATGGCCCTGTACATGGGGCTCGAGCTGCAATCGCTGTCGCTCTATGTCGTGGCGGCGCTGCGGCGGGACAGTGTGCAATCGACCGAGGCGGGGCTGAAATACTATGTGCTCGGCGCGCTGTCCTCGGGCCTTTTGCTTTACGGCGCCTCGCTGACCTATGGCTATGCCGGCACGACGCTCTTTTCCGGCATCGTCACCGCGGCGTCGGACGATCTGAGCCTGGGGCTCCTCATCGGCCTGGTGTTCCTGTTCGCGGGGCTGGCGTTCAAGGTCTCGGCCGCGCCCTTCCACATGTGGACACCCGCTGTCTACCAGGGCTCGCCCACCCCGATCACGGCGTTCTTTGCGTCTGCGCCCAAGGTGGCCGCAATGTGCCTGTTCGCGCGCTTGGCGCATGACGCCTTCGGAGGGGCCGTCGCCGATTGGCAGCAGATCGTCGCCTTCCTGGCAGTGATCTCGGTGTTCCTCGGCGCCATCGCGGCGATCGGGCAGCGCGATATCAAGCGGCTCATGGCCTATTCCTCGATTGCCCATATGGGCTATGCGCTGATCGGCCTCGCGGCGGGGACAGAGCGCGGCGTGGCGGCGATGCTCCTCTACATGGCCATTTATGTGGTGATGAACGTGGGGACCTTTGCGTTCATCCTGTCGATGCAACGCGACGGGCGCCACGTGACGCGGATCGAAGGGCTCTCGATGCTCTCCAAGCGCGAGCCGATGAAAGCGCTCGCGATGCTGGTGCTACTCTTCTCGCTCGCCGGCGTGCCGCCCCTGGTGGGCTTTTTCGGCAAGTTTGCGGTGCTCACGGCCGCGGTGGATGCCGGGCTTGCCTGGCTCGCCGTGGCGGGTGCGGTGGCCAGCGTGATTGGCGCGTTCTACTACCTGCGGCTCGTCTACTACATGTATTTCGGCTCGGAGGAGGCTGAGGGCCTCGACCCCGGAATGGCGCCCGTGCACTGGGGCCTCTTGATGGCGTCGGCCGCTGCGATGGTGCTGGGCGTGGTGAACCTGTTCGGCGTCGACGCAGCGGCGGCGCAGGCCGCGGCGAGCCTTGTGCAATGACGGCACGGCCGGCCCGCCGGGCTGGCCGACGGGTGTGGCGCGGGTGGTGCTCGATGAGGTCGACAGCACCATGAGCGAGGCGGCGCGGCGGGGTACGCCCCGCGCCCCCACCGGGATCAAGGCACGGCGCCCAAACACCGCCCCCCG
>JBCCSW010000536.1:0-1926 GCA_039199465.1 Pseudomonadota bacterium | reverse complement strand
GGAGGCTGATGCCGCGCCGTCCAGGTGCCGGGCCGCCGGGTCGGCTGGACGCGTCACGACCGATCGGCAAGTATCGATGCAGCCAGCAAGAAGCATGCCCGAATTGCCCCGGCTGGTCAGAGACGGCCGGGATGGACACGACGATGACCCGAGACGAGTTCCACGCCCGCTTCGCGACCCCCGGCCCCGTTGTCCTGCCCGTGATCCACGTCCTGGATACCGCCGGGACCCGTGCCAACCTCGCGACGGCGCTGGCGGGGGGTGCGGCGGGCGTTTTCCTGATCAACCACGATTTCGGCGTCGAGCGCTTCCTGCCGATCATCCGCGCCGTTCGCGCGGCGCATCCCGATGCCTGGATCGGGGTGAATTTCCTGGCGGTCACCGGCCTTGATGCCTTTCCTGTGCTGTCCAGGCTGGCCGGCGAGGGCACGGCCATCGACGCCTATTGGGCCGACGATGCCCGGATCGACGAGGCATCGGACGCGCAGCGGGAGGCCGACAGCATCGCCGAGGTTCGCGCCCGCTTGGACTGGGGCGGGCTCTACTTCGGCGGCACGGCCTTCAAGAAGCAGCGACCTGTCGCACCGACGGCGTGGGGCCGGGCGGCCGGTCTCGCCGCCGGCTTCATGGATGTCGTCACCACGTCGGGCACCGCGACGGGAGAGGCGGCTGAGGGCGACAAGATCGCGGCGTTCCGCGCCGGCATCGGCGACCGTCCGCTGGCCCTCGCCTCCGGCATCACGCCGGACAACGCGCATCGATACCGCGACGTCGACGCCTTCATGGTCGCGACGGGCATCAACCGTCCGGGCGATTTCTATACGATCGATCCGGCCCGGCTGGCAGCGCTGATCGCCGTCGCCGCCGATCTGGGTCGGGCCGCATGAGCCGCCACAAAGGCCCGCGCGAGGACCGCTGGTACCTGCGGCTGATGGCGCCCAACACCAAGGGGCCGCAGTTCGCCTGGCTCGACCCGACCTCGATCTACATCAATGGCGACGCCTTTCACGACCTGCTGAACGACCTTTCGGCCGATCTGGAGGGTATCGAGATCGATGTCGTGGCCGGGCTCGATGCGATGGGTTTCGTGCTGGGCGCGGCGCTGGCGGCGCGGCTCGGTACCGGGTTCCTGCCGATCCGCAAGGCCGGCAAGCTCTGCGTCGAGACCGACCGCGTCGCCTTCACCAACTACTCCGGCCGGACGCAGGACATGGAGATGCGGCTGCCCGCCTTCGCGCCGGGCACGCGCGTGCTGCTGGTCGATCAGTGGGTCGAGACCGGCGGCACCATGGCCGGCGCGATCGATCTGGTGGGCAGGCAGGGCGGCAAGGTCGCGGGCATCGCCGCCATCGCGATCGAGGAGAACGCCGAGACGGCCGAGCTACGCCGGCGCTACCCCTGCGCCTCCGCCGTCGTGCCGGGCTCGCGCTGGCAGGCGGAGTGCAACGCGCAGACCCTGTCGAGCTTTGCCGACTACCGATCCGAGTTGGCCTTCCCGCGCCGCCGCAGCTGAGCCACCCTGCCGTCCGTTCGTTGCGCAGGCGCGATGCCGTCTGGACGGCCGGGCGCGCGGCGGCGATCCTGGGGCCCCACGCAGATCTATCTGGACCGCTTCGCCATCGCCATCGCCGACGCGCCTGACACGCCCCTGCCGCTCGCCGGTGTCCGGGTCCTGGACCTCGCGACCTTCATCGCCGCGCCCTTCACGGCGGCGATCCTGGGCGAGTTCGGGGCCGAGGTAATCAAGATCGAGCATCCCGACGGGGGCGACACCATGCGCCGCTTCGGCACTGCAACCGCGGCCGAGGGGCGGACGCTTGCCTGGCTGTCGGAGGCGCGCAACAAGCGCTCGCTGACGCTGGATCTGAAATCCGAAGCGGGCGCCTCGACCTTCCGCGAGCTCGTCCGCCGCGCCGATGTCGTGGC
>JBCCSW010000535.1:0-1931 GCA_039199465.1 Pseudomonadota bacterium | reverse complement strand
CGCGGTCCATCTCACCGGTCTCGTCGTCGGCGCAGTCGCCGTCCCCGTGTTGGTCATGCGGGCCGCAGGCTGGCACGGCGCCTCGGGCGCGCTCGCGGCAGCCGCGATCTACGGTGCCTCGCTGATCGCCATGCTTGGGCTGTCGGCCGCCTACAACATGGTGCACAGGCCCGGGCTGAAGGCGGTGCTGCGCCGTTTCGATCATGGCGCGATCTATGTGAAGATCGCCGGCACCTATACACCGTTCGCGGTGCTGGCCGGGGGCAGCGCGAAGATCATGGTGCTGGCGACGATCTGGTCGGCCGCCGTAGCGGGCCTGGTGCTGGTGATCGCCACGCCGCGTGGGCATTACTGGATGGCCCTGGCCCTCTATCTGGCGATGGGATGGGCCGCACTGGTGATCGGCGGGCCGATGCTGGCGGCGATGAGCACGACCGGCGTGCTGCTGATCGTCATCGGCGGTCTGCTCTACACGGTCGGGGTGATCTTCCACCTCTGGGACCGGCTGCCCTACCAGAACGCCATCTGGCATGCGCATGTCCTGGTCGCGAGCATGGTGTTCTATGCAGCGGTCGTGCTGGAAATGGGCCTCGGTGCGGGCTGATCTGCGCGTGGTCGGCGCGATCGGCGCGGCCGTCGCGCTGGGTGCCGCACTGTCGGCGGCGCCCGGCACAGCCTCAGCCACAGCCCAACCCTGCCGGCTGGCGCTGATCCTTGCCATGGATGTCTCCGCCTCGGTCGATGCGGGCGAATACAGGCTGATGCGCGACGGGACCGCCGCGGCGCTCGCCAGCGACGAGGTCGCCGCCGCGATCCTCTCTCTCGGCGGCGTTCATATGAGCGTTTTCGAGTGGTCGGGGCGCCAGCGCCAGCGCATCGTCGCCGACTGGTCGTCCCTGGGGGATCTGGCCGCTATCGCCCGTTTCGCCGGCGGCATCGCCGATCAGCAGCGCTCGTTCCACCAGTATCCGACGGCGCTGGGCTCGGCGCTGGGCTTCGCGCAGCGGCTGATGCGCGAGGCGCCGCCCTGCGATCGGTATGTCGTCGATATCGCCGGCGACGGCCCGAACAATCACGGCTTCGGCCCCGCCAGCGCCTATCGCGCCTTCGACTTCAGCGCGATCACGGTGAACGGCCTGGTCGTCACCCCGGGGATCGACGAGGCCCCCGCCGGCGCCAACGACGCGGTCACCTATTACCGCGACGAGGTGCGCAACGGCCCCGACGCCTTCATCGAGGTCGCGCTCGGCTATGGCGATTTCGAGCGGGCGATGCGGCGCAAGCTGCTGCGCGAGATCGGCGTGTTGTCGCTAAGCGCTGCGCCTCACCCCGAGTAGAGCTCGGCACGCTGGCCGAGATAGTTGTTCCACGCGAACCAATAGGCGATGTGCCCGGCGATCCTCGGCAGCGTCGCCCCGTCGGGGGCGGTCAGCCCTTCTTCGCCGATCCTCCAGGCGCGACCCTCTTCGACCAGCACGTCATCGCTTGGGCCGGGGATGAAGCGGCGGCCGCCCCGCTCATAGGCGCGCACCGTCCGCCCCGCCATATCCCCGACCAGGACGATCGGCAGATCGCCGATCGCATCATTGATCACGCGACCGCCCTGGAATGCCGATAACGGCCAGGCGCGGGCCACGCCGACCTGACGGATGCCGAAGATATAGTCCTTCTGGCTCAGCACCCGCTGGTCGACCAGCGCGGGGAACATCAGCTCGCGGCTCGCGAAGTACTCGCGATAGACCACGCCCGAGCCGTAATCGCGCCGGTGCCCGGTGCTGAGCGACAGGACCCGCGTGCCGGGGTTGCGGCGGCGCCAGTCTTCCCAGGTCGCGATGGCGACGGGGCGCTGCTTCAGCGCGATGCCCGAGGCCGCGAGCGGCCCGATCACCGGCTCACCCGTGAACTGGTTCCAAAGCGAATGCGTCTCGCGG
>JBCCSW010000534.1:0-1959 GCA_039199465.1 Pseudomonadota bacterium | reverse complement strand
TCGGCCGCCTCGGCCCGGCGTGCGAGGCTCTGCAGCGCGAGTGCGAGCAGCGGCAGTGCGTCGGCGCCGCCGGCATCCTGCAGCAGCACGTGCTCCAGCCGCCTCCCGTCCAACGCGCGGCGCTCAAAGGCGAAACCGGCCTGCTTGGCGGGGCGCGTCAGGGCATCCTCCAGCCCGGATGGCGAGATCGGTTCGAGCCGGAAGCGCACGCCCTCGGACAGGAGCCGCTGCATCGCGGCCCGCTCGGCCAGCGCGGCGGTGTCTTCCAGGCGAGCGGTAGCGATGATCGTCGTGTCGGACGTGGCGGCGAGAGCGTCGAGCGTCGCCGTCAGAGCATCGCGCTGAAGCGGTGCGGCAACCTCCAGGATGCGTTCCAGCCGGTCCAGCAGCAAGATGAGGCCGCTGTCGCGATCAAGCTCGGCCAGGGCTTCGGCGAGCCGGTCGGCGGGGGTGGGGCCGGGGCTGAGGGTGACGACCGCAGGCGCCGGGCGCCCCTGAAGTTGCTGCGCCCGGATCAGCCGGGGCGCCACGCCCGCCGCCATCAGCGAGCTGGTGCCGACCCCGCTCGCGCCTTCGAGCAGCAGGAATCGGCAGTCGCGCCGAACCGCGTCGTCGAAGCAGCGCGCCGCATCCTCGGCTTCGTCCTCGCGCCCCTCGAAATACGCCGCCTGCGCCGTGGTGAAGGGCGCCAGTCCAGGAAACGGCTGCACGCCCCGGGCCGGCACCGACAAGGGTGTTGCCGGCAGCCGCGTGGTCCGGTCGACGCGGCCGCCAGGCGCGCCGACGGGTGCGTCACTGGGTGCGCCGACGGGCTGGGTCGTGCTTACCGCCCCCAGCGGCGCGCCGACAAATGGGGGTGTTTGCGGTGGCTGAGGCGCCCCAGCCCTGCCATCGTCGCGGACGGCATCGCCAGCCGCCGTCGGAGGCTCGACGCGATCCTCGTCACTGGTCTGCGAAAAGCCCGGACGCGTACCGTCGCCGGCATCGCGATCCACGCGGTCACGGAAAGGCGCCTGCAACTCGGGCCGCCTTGGCCCGACAGCCGCGATCTTGCTGTCGGCAGGCGGCGCAGGCGTCGCGGGCGCGATTGACTGGGGCGCCGTGGGCTCGTTGGCGCGGGCACCCGCCCAGAGCATGTCGTCCGGCCCGCGTCGTGGACTTGCCCCGGGAGCGAAAGCGCCATCGTCGCTCGCTGCAGCAGTGGCACCCTCGACCGGTGGGCTGCGCGTCGCGAGGCGCAGACGCGGCTCTTCGGGGCGGTCGTCAGGGGTGGCCGTTGCCTCGACCGGTCGCTCGCCCTCGTCCCCGAACCCTGCATGCGCGCCGCGAGGGTCGCGCGAGGCTGCGGACGGATCGTCATCGACGGCGCCATCGTTTGGTTGGTGCAGCCAAGCCGAGACGGCGCGCTCAAGCTGATGCTCAAGGTCGTCCAGGTCGCGAAACCCGACCAGGGTGACGGGAACGCCGCCCGGCACGGCCAGCGCGGCGGTGGCGACATCGTCCAGCACTTCGTCGAGCCGGCGCACGTCATAGAGCGGATTGGCGCCAGCCTCGCCCCGCGATGCCGCGCCCTGCTGCAGGATCATGATCTCGGATCCCGCCTCGCCGGGCTTGCGGTTCTCGGGCAGGGCATAGGACAGACCCTGCGGCAGGCTGCGCCGATGCGCACCGGCGAGCACGCCGATCAGCAGGTCGAAATCGCCAAATGCCGGAATGCGGGCATGCGGCACTGCCGGCACCGGCTGGTAGCGCGAGCCCTCAAGGCACCAGAACTCCACGGTTGGGCCACCCGGGCGTGCCACCAGCCGGGTGCGGAGACGGGTCACCCGTTCGGTGACGTCGCCGATCTCGCCCGAGACCGACAGGAAGATCCGGGTCACCGGTCCTTCGCCCCTGTCCGCTGGCCCGGCCGTCCCGTCCATGCCACGGTGCAGATCCAGCGCCGGCGCCATGGTCAGG
>JBCCSW010000533.1:0-1967 GCA_039199465.1 Pseudomonadota bacterium | reverse complement strand
CCAGCGCCTCGGCCAGCAGGATCGTACCGGTCTGGATGCCCCGCAGCGGCCGTTCGCGCATCGTGCGCCCGGAATAGGCCCCGCCCGAGGCGTTCAGGAAGGCGATCCGTGCCATGCGGGCTCCATTGGTCGTGACGCTTTCGGCGCAGGCGGCGCGGCGAGGGATCAGTGCAGGAAGGCCGCTTCCCATTCCTCGGCGCGGGCCGACCAGGGCTTCACCGACCAGTGGGCAAGCGCGTTGCGGTGCAGATCGAGCCAAAGCGCGTCGTCGGTCAGTACCCGCGCCGCCGCTTTGCCGAACGCCTCCGCGTCGGGCCGGATGAAGCCGGTCACGCCATCGTCGACGCGCTCTCCCAGCACCCCGATGCCCTTCGTGACGATGGCGTTGCCGGTGGCATAGGCCTCGATCGCGGCGTTGCAGCCGGCCTCCTGCCGGTGGCCCTGATAGAGCAGCGCCCGGGTGGAGCGCAGCAGGGCAGCCAGCTCGGCCTTGGTCACCTTGCCGTGTGGCACGATGTTGAAGCGCGCGAAATCCGCGCCGTCGCGATGCTTGAGATCGCCGCAGAGATGGAATTCGGCCGCCGGCGCCCGCGGGTGGATGTGCCGGCGCCAGATCTCAAGCATCTCATCGAGGCCACGGATGAATTGCGAGAAGAAGATCGCGCGCGGGGCCCGTGGCGTGGTTTCGCCGGGCGTGTCGAGAAACACCGCATCGGTGCCGAGTTCGATGATGTGCCGCCGTCGGAACCAGACGACCCGCGGCACTGCCTGCAGGTGCGCGCGCGACAGGAACACGCCGTCGGGCCGGTGGCGCAACAGCGGCAGCAGGTTTCCCTTCTTGAGCAGGGTGCGCAGATTGGCGGGATTGCGCATCCAGACGACGCGGCGCCCCTTCGCCGGCCCGTGGTCGAATTCGCGCATGTTGTTGTTGGCGATCACCAGATCCGCGGTAGCGCGCGAAGCCTCGCCGAAGGGCCGATAGGCAACGCTTCTCACGCTCTCGGGCGCCGCGACCCCGTTGAAGACGCTGACCCGATGGCCCCGTGCAACCAGCGCCTCGGCCAGCAGGATGGTCCCGCTCTGCACGCCGCGCAGCGGTTTCTCGCGCACTGTCTGGCCCGAATAGTCGCCGCCCGTGGCGTTCAGAAAAGCGATGTCGGCCATCACGCCCGCAAGCTGCCGCGTCCCCGTCAGGCAGCTGGCCTAACCACAGATGGCCGGCGCATGAAACCCCTCTGCAGCGGTCTGGATCGGCGTATCGGCAGCCGGCGAACGCTTGGGTAGCGCTAGCAGCGGAATACGCCGAGCTAGTCAGGGCTGACGCCGAGACACCTACACGGCGACGCCGAGACCCTGCCGATACCGCAATGCACAAAAGGCCTTGCGCAAAACATGGCGCAATGTCAGGAACAATTTCGGGGCGCTGACGCACGATCATTGCGCCAACTTTGAAGCGATGACCGTATGAGGAGGCTTCCATGAACGCCGATACCGCCGCTGCCACGGCCGAGGCGACGCCAGCACTCGATCTCTATCCGATGGGTGAGATTCCGCCGCTGGGCCATGTTCCGGCCGAGATGCATGCCTGGGCGATCCGGCGCGAGCGCCATGGCGATCCCGACAGCGCGATGCAGCTCGAAGTCGTCGCGACGCCGAAGCCCGACAGCCACGAGGTACTGGTCCTCGTGATGGCCGCGGGCGTCAACTACAACGGCGTCTGGGCCGCTCTCGGCAAGCCGATCAGCCCGTTCGACGGCCACCAACAGCCCTACCACATCGCGGGCTCGGACGCGTCGGGCATCGTCTGGGCGGTCGGCGACAAGGTCACGCGCTGGAAGGTCGGCGACGAGGTTGTGATCCACTGCAACCAGGACGACGGCGACGACGAGCACTGCAACGGTGGCGACCCGATGTATTCGCCGAGCCAGCGGATCTGGGGCTATGAGACGCCGGACGGGAGCTTCGCT
>JBCCSW010000532.1:0-1973 GCA_039199465.1 Pseudomonadota bacterium | reverse complement strand
CAGCACATAGACCTCGTTCTTGTACTGGGCGCCCTTGGTCCAGAGCTCGATCTGAGCCAGCACCTGGTTGGTGAAGCTGGCCGACATCACGAAGGACGGGTGACCGGTCGCGTTGCCGAGGTTCAGGAGGCGCCCCTCGGACAGCATGATCATGCGCTTGCCGTCCGGGAACTCGATCATGTCGACCTGGGGCTTGATGTTCGCCCATTTGAAGTTCTTAAGGCCGGCGACCTGGATCTCGTTGTCGAAGTGGCCGATGTTGCCGACGATCGCCATGTCCTTCAGGTCGCGCATGTGGTCGATGGTGACCACGTCCTTGTTGCCGGTCGCGGTGATCACGATGTCGGCGCGCGGCGCGGCCTCGTCCAGCGTCACCACCTCGAACCCGTCCATGGCGGCCTGCAGCGCGCAGATCGGATCGGCCTCGGTCACCAGGACGCGCGCGCCGGCGCCGGCTAGCGACGCGGCCGAGCCCTTGCCGACGTCGCCATAGCCGCAAACGACGGCGATCTTGCCGGCCATCATGACATCGGTGGCGCGGCGGATGCCGTCGACCAGGCTCTCCTTACAACCGTACTTGTTGTCGAATTTCGACTTGGTGACGCTGTCGTTCACGTTGATCGCCGGGAACGGCAGCTCGCCCCGCTTGGCGAGTTGGTAGAGGCGGTTGACGCCCGTCGTCGTCTCTTCGCTGACGCCCTTGATCAAGTCGCGCTGCTTGGCGAACCAGCCGGGGTTGGCGGCCATGCGCTTGCGGATCTGGGCGAACAGATACTCTTCCTCCTCGCTGCCCGGCTTGTCGAGGAAGGCGGTGTCGCCGGCCTCGGCCCGGCAGCCGAGCAGGATGTACATCGTCGCGTCGCCGCCATCGTCGAGGATCATGTTCGCACCCCCGTCGAAGTCGAAGATGCGGTCGCAATAGTCCCAGTACTCCTCCAGCGTCTCGCCCTTGACGGCGAAAACCGGCGTGCCGGTCACAGCGATGGCCGAGGCGGCGTGGTCCTGGGTCGAGAAGATGTTGCAGGACGCCCAGCGGCACTCGGCGCCGAGGGCGGTAAGCGTCTCGATCAGCACTGCGGTCTGGATCGTCATGTGCAACGAGCCCGCGATGCGTGCGCCCTTCAGCGGCTGGCTCTCGCCGAACTCCTCGCGGCAGGCCATCAGGCCCGGCATCTCGGTCTCGGCGATCGTGATCTCCATGCGGCCGTACTCGGCAAGGCCGATGTCCTTCACGACGTAATCGGCGGCACCGGCATTGGTTTCGGCAAGCGACATGGTTCTCTCCTCGCTCGGTGGCGCGCGCTGCATCCCTCGCAAGCGGCGCGTGTTCAGATCAGCGGCGGCGTAACGGCCCCGCGGTCACGTAGCAATCACTTCGCGCGCCACCCCGGCGCGGTCGTCTCATTCCGCGGCATGTGCGGTCGCCGCCGGCCGTCCCTTGCCGGGCGTATAGGCCAGGTTCTGCGCCAGCCAGCGCTCCACCTCGGCCACGCTCATGCCCTTGCGCGCGGCGTAATCGGCCACCTGGTCGCGCCCGATCCGGCCGACGCCGAAATAGGCTGCGTCGGGATGCGAGAAATAGAGCCCCGACACCGCCGCCGCCGGCCACATCGCACAGCTCTCGGTCAGCGTCAGCCCGGTCGTGATTTCGGCATCCAACAGGTCGAACAGCGTGTGCTTCTCGGTATGGTCGGGGCAGGCCGGATAGCCCGGCGCCGGGCGGATGCCGCGATAGCGCTCGGCGATCAGCGCCTCGTTCGACAGTGCCTCGTCCGGCGCATAGGCCCAGAACTCGCGACGGACACGGGCGTGCAGCCACTCCGCCATCGCCTCGGCCAGACGGTCGGCGAGCGCCTGCACCATGATCGCGTCATAGTCGTTGCCCTCGCCCTTCAGACGGTCGGCGTTGGCATGACCCTCCGGCCCCACGGTGCCGGCTAAGCCGCCGACCCAGTCCGGCGCGCCGCCGTCCT
>JBCCSW010000531.1:0-1983 GCA_039199465.1 Pseudomonadota bacterium | reverse complement strand
GCAGGCACTGATCTAGAGCCGATTTTCGCGGAGGGTCCGGACGGCATCTTTGGTACTGCCGACGACGTGCTGCAGGACGCCGACGGCATTCTGCAGGTCGCCAACAACAGCACTGGTGTGCCGCTCGGCAATCCGCTCGATGTGACGCAAGGCCCGAACGGTACGCTCTGGGTAGCTGAGATCGGGTCCAACGAAATTACGGTGCTGGAACCGAGCTTAGTGCTTGATCCGGCCAACGAGGATGCCGACTTTGACGGCATCTTGAACAAGGATGACCCGTTCAGCCGCGACGCCACCAACGGCACCTCGGTCACGATTGCCGCAGGGACGCCGACGGTTTGGGAGTTCAGCCAGGGCGCCGACAACACCACGCCTGGCCCAGACGGCTTCGGCGGCGGTCTCACCGGCGCGATGATCAATGGCGAAACCGACTTCGAGGCGTTCTATCTCGAGCAGGATCCGAACGCAGACCCTGGTGTGCTGCGCCTTGGCAACGTGAAGTTCGTCACCGCCGCGCTGGGTGGTACGACCACCATCGAGGAAGTCTCGAACGGCGATCCCCTCGGGACAACGAACGACGGTGAGTTTCTGTTCCACACGGGCTTCATCCTCGATCAAGCCGTAGAGACCTTTACGGTCTCGTGGAACGTCGCGAACCCGGCGGCGATTACCGGCGGCTCAGACATCACCAGCCCCGAGCAGCAGATTGGCGGCTATCTTGGCGACGGCACGCAGTCGAACTACCTGAAGATCGTCGCGGTCCAAACCGAGGGCGGGCCGAAAATCCGCCTCGTTCTGGAAGAAGCTGTGGAGTCGGGGCCGTTCTTCGCCCCGATTTTCACCGATACAGTTATTCAAACCCTCGAATTGGATGCGCCCGGTCTCTTCAACGACCAAACCCTTGCCCCTGAGAGCTTCATCAAGCTTGATCTACTGATTGACCTGACCGCAAAGACCGCAACGCCGCAGGCGACGTATCAAACCACGTCTGGCGAAGTCACGATCACTGGCGGCCCGAACGACACGATCGACCTCGCGCCGGGCGGCGTAAATTCTGCCGTGCTGACCACCTTCCTCGGCGGCGCTGAAATCGCACTTGGCGAGCAGCAGGGCATTGCGGCAGGTCTGTTCTCGTCTAACACCGGTTCGCCGAACGACAGCTTTCAAGCGGTGTTCGACAGCATTACTGTGTCCGCGACCGAGGCACAGGTAGCGCCCGTTGCCGTGGACGACGATGTGACTACCCAGACGAACGCTCTGATCAACATTCCGGTGGCGACGCTCCTCGCTAACGACACCGATGCCAATTCGAACGAGGTGCTGACCGTCACCGGCGTGAGCAATGCGGTGAACGGCCAAGTCAACCTGAATAATGGCGTTGTCACCTTCACGCCCGACCAGGATTTCCAGGGCGATGCCACGTTCGACTACACGGTTGAGGACAGCACCGGACTGACCGACACCGGCTCGGTGACGGTCACGGTCGCGAACGAGGTCGTACTCTACCGCGTCAACGCCGGCGGCAATGTCGGCGGTCCTGGGTCGGGCACTATCGCCGCCATCGACGGCGGGCCGGACTGGATCAATGACGCTACGCTGATCAACAGCACTGGCCCCGTCTCGCTGACCGGCGCGACGAGCAATACCTTCAGCAACTCGTTGACCGACGCTGAGAATGAGGTCGAGTTTCTCAATGGTGCCAATGCCGCGGATTCGGCGATCGCGCCCTGGCAGCTTTTCGTTAACGAGCGCGGCGACAACAGCGCCGCCGATCCCAAGCTGACCTACAACTTCGATGTGACGCCAGGTGAGACTTATAAGATCTCGCTGTTCTATACCGAGAACTGGAACAATATCTTTGGCTTCACTAACGGCACCACAGGCGGCAAGCCAGCCGGGCAGTCGCGCCAGTTCGACGTCGAGGTCGAAGGCGTTGTCCCGGTTGAATTCGACGGCATCAATCCGCTAGCCGAGTCCGCCGCG
>JBCCSW010000530.1:0-1989 GCA_039199465.1 Pseudomonadota bacterium | reverse complement strand
GCCGAGATCCGGGCCATGCTGACCGTCGCCGCGCGCAGTCCCGACCACGGCAAGCTCGAGCCCTGGCGCTTCGTCGTGCTCTCCCGCGATGCGATGATCGCGCTGGCCGACCATGCCCGTGCCCATGGCGCCCGGATCGGCATGGCGCCGGAGCAGGCGGAGAAGGCCGCGATGAACTTCACCTTCGGTGGCGCGATCGTCGCCGTGGTGGCCGCGCCAAAGGCCGAGGCCAAGATCCCGGTCTGGGAGCAGGAGCTGTCTTCGGGCGCCGTCTGCCTTGCCCTGGTGAATGCCGCCCTGGCGGCCGGCTGGGGCGCCAACTGGCTGACCGGGCCCTTTGCACGCGATGCCGGCTTCCTGAGCCCCGCGCTGGGTCTGGCCGCCCATGAATTCGTCGCCGGCTTCGTGCATCTGGGGCGGGAGACCGCCGTGCCGCCCGACCGGCCCCGTCCGGATATCGACGCGATCACCGAGTGGCGGTAAGCGGGTGACGATCGCGCCCTCGCGGCTCAGCCAGGGCCTTGCGGGCGATCTGCGCCGCGCCGTGGCACAGGCGCTTGATCGCCGCTTCCTCGGCGTGCTGCTTAGGGCGCTTGGGCTGACGGTCGGGCTGCTCGTGGTGCTCGCCGCGATCCTCGGCACGCTGGCGGGGTTCATTCCCGCCAGCATCGATCTGCCGCTGATCGGCGCGGTACCGACGCCGGTCGGGCTGTTCCAGTCGGTGGCCGTGATCGGCACGCTGCTGGCATCGGCCTTCCTGATGATCCCGGTCTCGGCCGCCTTCGTGGCGCTGTTCGTCGACCGGGTCGTGGTCGCGGTCGATACCCGCCACTATCCCGACCGACGGGGTGCCGCGACCCGCCGCGTCGTCGAGCAGATCGGCGAGGCTGCGCGCACCGCCTTCCTGGTCGTTGTGATCAACATCGTTGCCTTGGTCTTGCTGCTGCTGACCGGCCCTTTGGCGCCATTTCTGTTCTATGCGCTGAACGGCTACATCCTCGGCCGCGAGACCTTCGAGACGGTGGCAGCGCATTACATGTCGGCGCGCGAGGCGCGGGCGCTCCGCAAGCGGCATGGGCTGACGGTCTGGCTGGGCGGGACGATGATGGCGATCCCGCTGACCATCCCGATCATGAACCTGCTGATCCCGGTGCTTGGAACGGCCGCCTTCACGCACACCGTTCAGCGGTTACGGGCGAGGGAGGCGTAGCGGTTGGCCAAGCCGCCGCGCTCAGCGCGCGTTCGGCGGGCCGAAGCGCTCGAGGTCGTCCATCGTGATCACTTCCCACTCGATCACGTAGTAGATCGCAGCGAAGATCACCGCGGCGATCCCGGTCGTGATCAGCGCCTTCAGGCCGATGCGCGGGTTGACCGGTGCCGAGGCCGGGGTGCCGGGTTCGATCTCGCCGGCCTCCTGCTGGCTGGTCTGTCCGATGGGCATGACCATGTAGAAGACCAACGCCCAGATCACCGCATAGAAGACGATCGCAGAGGTGATGGACATCGCGCTCAGACCTGTTCCAGCTCGACCAGTGTGCCGTTGAAGTCCTTCGGGTGCAGGAACAGCACGGGCTTGCCATGGGCCCCGATCTTGGGCTCCCCGTCGCCCAGCACGCGCGCGCCCTGCCCTTTCAGCCGGTCGCGGGCGGCCAGGATGTCCTCGACCTCATAGCAGACATGGTGGATCCCGCCGGCCGGGCTCCGCTCGAGGAAGGCGTTGATCGGCGAGTTTTGCCCGAGCGGCTCCAGCAGCTCGACCTTGGTGTTCGGCAGCTCGATGAACACCACCGTCACGCCGTGATCCGGCTCGGCCTGCGGGGCCGAGACCGTGGCGCCCAGCGTGTCGCGATAAAGCGCCGTGGCGGCGACGAGGTCGGGCACCGCGATCGCCACGTGGTTCAGCCTGCCGATCAATCGCTGAGCCATCGCAGCATCTTGCGGTGCGCTGCGAACTAAGAGTAGCCATCCCGCCAGTCCACTGGCGGGAGG
>JBCCSW010000529.1:0-1991 GCA_039199465.1 Pseudomonadota bacterium | reverse complement strand
TTCAGTCGCGACGTCGACCTTAAGTTCGAATTTGTCGGTGTAAACTACTACGATGGTCAAGGCTTCATGGTGCCCAAAGCCCTCGGCGTGACCTCGGCGAAAGAGCTCGATGGCGCCACGGTATGCATCCAGACCGGCACCACCACCGAGCTGAACCTGGCCGACTACTTCCGCGCCAACAACATCAGCTACGAGCCGGTCCCGATCGAGACCAACGCCGAAGCGCAGCAGAAGTACCTCGCCAATGCCTGCGACGTCTACACGACCGACGCGTCGGGCCTGGCCGCGACCCGGGCGACCTTCGAGAACCCCGGTGAGCACGTGGTGCTGCCCGAGATCGTCTCGAAAGAGCCCCTCGGTCCGCTCGTCCGTCACGGCGACAACCAGTGGGGCGACATCGTCCGCTGGACGCTCAACGCGCTGATCACCGCCGAAGAGCTGGGTGTCACCTCGGCAAACGTCGCCGAGATGGCCGCTGGCACCAACAACCCGGAGATCAACCGTCTGCTCGGCACCGAGGGTGACCTCGGCGGCATGCTCGGCCTCGACAAAGAGTGGGCCATGCGGGTGATCATGACCCAGGGCAACTATGCCGAGATCTTCGACTCGAATATCGGGCCGGACACGGCGATCGGTCTCGCCCGCGGGCTGAACGCCAGCTATCGCAACGGTGGCATCCTCTACTCGCCGCCGTTCCGCTAATCAGCGGCTGAACACCGGGGCGCGCCTGTGACGGGCGCGCCCCTTCTCCTTCAAGTGCCGGAAACACGGCACCGGGAACAACGTTTCGACAGTGAGAGGGGCCCGCGCCATGGCCGTTGCCGAACCCGCGCCGCCGGTTGAGACCTTCCGGCTTAGCCAGTTGATCTATGACACGCGCTACCGGTCGATGACGATCCAGGTGGCGGCCCTTTTCGCCTTCATGCTGGCGGTTGGGTGGTTGATCAGCAACACGATCAGCAACCTCGAAGCGCTCGGCAAGGATTTCAGCTTTAACTTCCTGTGGGAGCCCGCGGGATACGACATTAACCAGCGGCTGATCGAGTATGACAGCCGCTCGACCCATGGCCGCGCGGCGATCCTCGGGATCCTGAACACGCTGCTCTTGGCGGTCGTCGGCTGCGCCACCGCCACGGTGGTCGGCGTGCTGGCGGGGGTCGCCCGGCTTTCCAAGAACTGGATCGTCGCCAAGATCATGACGGTCTATGTCGAGATCTTCCGCAACGTGCCGACCCTCCTATGGATCATCCTCTTTGTCGCCCTCGTCAACGAGACCTTGCCGCTGGTCCGAGAATATCGAGGCGTCGAGACCGGCGCCTTCGTGCTGACTAACCGCGGGATCTACCTGCCGGAGGCGCTCTTCGCGAACAGCCTCGGCACCATCGATGTGGCGGGGCTCTTTCTGATCTCGCTCGATCTGATGGCGATCCTGGCGCTGCTGGCGGCGGGGCTTTTCGCCTCGGCCAAGATCGGCGCCTGGGCGGACCAGAAACAAGCCGCGACCGGCGACCGGCCCACGGTGGTCTGGTACCGGCTGGGCGTGATCTTCCTGCCCTTGATAGTTCTGATGATCGCCCTCGGCTTCCACCTCGGCTATCCAGAGCTCCAGGGCTTTAACTTCCAAGGCGGGACCTATGTGCGCGACAGCTTCGTCGGCATGTGGCTGGCGCTGAGCCTCTATACCGGTGCCTTCATCGCCGAGAACGTCCGCGCCGGGATCATGGCGGTCTCCAAGGGTCAGACCGAGGCAGCGTTTGCGCTCGGCATCAAGCCCGGGAAGACCATGAGCCTGGTGATCCTGCCCCAGGCGCTGCGGGTGATCGTGCCGCCCCTGATCAGCCAATACCTGAACCTCACCAAGAACACCTCGCTGGCGATTGCGGTGGGCTACATGGACGCGACCGGCACGCTGGGGGGCATTACGCTGAACCAGACCGGCCGCGAGATGGAGACCCTGCTGCTGCTCATGGGCTTCTACCTGATCATCTCCC
>JBCCSW010000528.1:0-1996 GCA_039199465.1 Pseudomonadota bacterium | reverse complement strand
GAGCCCGGCTCCTCGATCATGCCGGGCAAGGTGAACCCGACGCAGTGCGAGGCGCTGACCCAGGTCTGCGCCCATGTGATGGGCAACGACGCGGCAATCGGCTTCGCCGGCAGCCAGGGCCATTTCGAGCTGAACGTCTACAAGCCGATGATGATCTACAACCTGCTGCAATCGCTGCAGCTGATCGGCGATGCGGCCAACGCCTTCACTGACAACTGCGTCGACGGCATCAAGGCGAACGAGGATCGGATCACGCGCCTGTTGAACGAGAGCCTGATGCTGGTGACCGCCCTGGCGCCCGAGATCGGGTACGATAACGCCGCGACCGTGGCGAAGACCGCGCACAAGAACGGCACGACGCTGCGCGAGGAAGTCGTGAAGCTCGGCTTCTGCGACGAGGCCACCTTCGACCGGATCGTGCGCCCGGAACTGATGATCGCCCCGCGCTAGGCCGGTCGGCGGCCGAGGTCCATCATCTGCCGCGCGCTCCCCGGGTCGCCCGATGCCGACAACGGCGGTGCTGCGGAAGCGGGCCTGCCGCGCCGGCGCGCCGAGATCGCCCGTCGCTTTCGGTCAGGCCCTCGCTGACGGAGGCAGCCCCGTTGAACGCTTGGCATCCCCTGCTCGGTCAATCCCAGCTCTTCACGCAAGCGCAGGTCAAGGCGCCTCGGGGGCGTCGGCCGACCGTCACGACAGGTAAGGCCGAGCCGCTTCTGATTGCACTTTGGAACTGACTTCCAAATTTGCCCTTGCCTGCAGAGCGGATTCACGCAGCAATGGAGGAGACGAGTGACAGCGGAGTTCGGCCATGGGTGACGTCATCAACCTGCGCCAGAAGCGCAAGGCTCTGAAACGTCTGGCCGACCGTCAGGCCGCGGATCGGAACGCCGCTCTGCATGGGCTGCCGAAACGCGTCACCGACCTTGCCGAAGCGCGGCGGCGCAAGGATGCCGAGGCGGTCGAGGCGCACCGTTTGGATCCGCCGAAACGCCCACGCCGCGAGTGAGCGGCGGTACCGACGCCGAGAGGCCCCCTACCCCCGCCATCGATGACGACGCCGCGCTGGCTGCGGCGTCAGACGACAAGCCCCGCAAACGCTCCCTGACCCTTTCGGGCCACAGGACCTCTGTGACGCTGGAGGCCGCGTTCTGGACCCGCCTGCGTGCGATCGCGGCGGCCCGCGGTCTGTCCATCAACGCGCTGGCCGCGCGCGTCGATGCGGCGCGCGATCCCGAGATGCCGCTGGCCGGAGCGCTCCGCGTCTATGTGCTCGAGAGCGTGGCGGCGCCTGCGCAAGCCCACCCATTCAAGCCTCGGCCCGGCGACGCCCGGCCCGGCGACGCTCGTCCCGGCGACGCTCGTCCCGGCAACGCCCGGCCCGACGACACCCGGCCCGGCCGGGCGGCTCAGCCCAGCGTGGCGAGCACGGGGAACGTGTCGAGCAGCCAATAGGCCATGCGCTCAAACTCGCCGGTGCCGATCATCACGCCAACTGTTATCAGCAACACGCCCATCGCCTTCTCGACGGTCGCCATGTGGCGCCGGAAGCCCTGCGCCCAGCGCATGAAGGGGCCGATAAAGGCGGCAGCGATCAGGAACGGCAGGCCGAGGCCCAGGGCGTAGACCGCTAGCAGCGCCGTGCCCGCGCCCAGCGTGGCCTGGTTGGCGGCAAGCGTCAGGATACCGGCCAGCACCGGGCCGATGCAGGGCGTCCAGCCGAAGGCGAAGGCCATCCCGATCAGATAGGACGTCCCGAAGCCGCCGGCCTTCGCCGGCCCGTCGAACCGTGCCTCGCGCCCGATGAAGGGCAGCCGCACCAGACCGAGGAAATGCACGCCTAGCGCCGCGATCACCGCGCCCGAGCCGATCGCCATCCAGTCCTTGTGGCGCAGCAGCGCCTGGCCGACCGCCGAGGCGCCCATGCCCAGGATCACGAACACGGTGCCGAGACCCAGCACGAAGAAGCAGGCCGAGACGAAGACGCGGTTCTTCAGCG
>JBCCSW010000527.1:0-2001 GCA_039199465.1 Pseudomonadota bacterium | reverse complement strand
CTCGTCGGGATCGGTCCGGTTGCCGGGCGCAAGATCGGGCAGGCGGAGCGGCTCGACATCGGCCGTCGCGACCACGCGCAGCGTCACGCCTTCGGTCTTCTGATCGCGGAAGGCATGGCCATAGGCCGCCTTGTGCACGTCGAAAAAGCTGTCGACGACCCGCGATACGTTGTCTGCGGTCAGCGGGCCGTCGGGCATGTCGGCGCGCAGCTCGAACCCCTGGCCGAGATAGCGGCACTCCATGATCTTGTTGAACCGCCGCGCCTCAGCAGGGATCCCGTCGGCCTCGAGCTGCGCCGTCGCCTCGGCCACCAGCTCGTCGGAGAGGGCGTTCACGCGGGCGAGCGTGTCCGCATCCGCATCGTCGAGGACGACGAGCACCGAGTGCGTGTATTCGTAGCGCAGTTCGGTCACCAAAAGGCCCATCGCTGCCGTGATCCCGGGCTGGAGCGGCGAGATCGCGTCCTTCGCCTCGATCATCTCGGCCAACGCCACCACGTTCAGCGGACCCGCGCCGCCAAAGCCCATCAGCGTGAAGCCACGCGGGTCGATCCCCTTGGCGACGGAGTTCGCGTTAATCGCGAGGGCCATGTTGTTGTTGACGATTTTAAGGATGCCGAGCGCCGCCTCCTCGACTGAGAGCCCGAGCGGCGTGGCGATCTGTTCGCGCACGGCGGCGACGGCGAGATCTGGGTCGATGGTCAGATCGCCGCCGAGGAAGTGCTCGCGGTCGAGCCGGCCGAGGACAACCTGCGCGTCCGTCACCGTCGGCTCGCTGCCGCCGCGGCCATAGCAGGCGGGCCCAGGCTCTGCCCCCGCCGAGCGGGGCCCGACCCGGAAGGCGCCGCCTTCGTCCACATAAGCTATGGACCCGCCGCCCGCGCCTAACGCGTCGATATCGATCATCGGCGCGAGGACCGGCAGGCTTGCCACCTCGGTGTCGCGTGGGTTCTTGATCCGCAAAACGCCGTTCTCGATCACCGAGATGTCGGCGGAAGTACCCCCGATATCGATGGTGATCACGTTGGCGGTGTCGCAATGCGCGCCTGTCCAGCGTCCACCAATGACGCCCCCGGCAGGCCCCGACAGCAATAGGCCGATAGGCCGGACAGCCGAGTTCGCCGCCGTCGAGATGCCGCCGTTCGACTGCATGATCCGCACGATGGCCGAAATGCCGTTCTCCGAGAGCCGGCTTTCCAATCGACGCAAATAAAGCGCCGTCTTCGGCCCGATATAGGCGTTCATCGCGGTCGACGAGAAGCGCTCGTACTCGCGGATCACGTTCGCAACCTCGGACGAGGTCGAGACGAAGGCGTCCGGCATCGCATCCTCGACGATCTCTTTGGCACGCCGTTCGTGAACGTCATTGAGGAAAGAGAAAAGGAACCCGACGATGACCGCGTCGAGGCCCCGTTTCTTGAAGAGCTCGGCGGCCGCGCGCACCTCGCCCTCGTCGAGGGGCACCTCGACCGTGCCCTCCGGCGGGGCCAGCCGCTCGGTGATAGGGATGCGATTGCGCCGCTTGACCAGCGGTTTCGACTGCCAAGGCACATCGAACTGCAGCGAGAAGTTGTGGGGTCGCTTATGCCGCGCCATGTGGAGAATGTCGCGGAACCCGCGGGTGGTCAGCATGCCGACCTCGGCGCCGGTGCGCTCGATCACCATGTTGGTCGCAACGGTCGTGCCGTGAAACAGCATGTCGATGTCGCCGGGCGAAACCCCGGCAATCTCGCAGACCTGCAGCACGCCTTTCACGACACCCTCGGACTGATCTGACGGGGTCGACGGAACCTTGGTCACGACCACGCAATCGGCGCCGGCCATCGCCGTCCGCTCCAGCACCACGTCCGTAAAGGTGCCTCCCACATCGACGCCAACCCGGATCATGTCATCCCCCGTTCTTTGTTTGTCGTTTCGTTCATCACGCAGCACCCGGGACGATGCTGGCCCGCGCGACGTCCCAGCGCAGGTGCACGCGTGAGCCGGGTGCGATCCCGGCCG
>JBCCSW010000526.1:0-2010 GCA_039199465.1 Pseudomonadota bacterium | reverse complement strand
CTGCAGCGCATGCCGGGCAACGACCGGGAGATGCAGGAGTTCGGCGACTTCGCCAACGACGTGATCAAGGAGCGGCTGGAACGGGTCGAAGGCGTCAGTTCCGTCAACATCTTCGGCGGCGTCGAACGCGAACTGCAGATCATCCTCGACCCCGAGCGCCTGGCGCAGTACCGCCTGACCATCCCCGAAGTCGTGAACAAGCTGCGCGCCGAGAGCATCAGCGTCTCGGCCGGCGATATCGACGAGGGCAAACGTCGTTATGTGGTCCGCGCCGAGGGCGAGCTGAACGAGATCGACGCGGTGCGCGGCGTCGTCCTGCGCTCGGGCACCAATGGCGGCGGCGCGGCGCTGACCGACGATTTCCGCGGCGGGCGGGTCTTCGTCTCGGACGTCGCCGAGGTGCGCTTTGGCTACAAGGAACCAACAGCGCGCATCCGCACAAAGGGGGAGCCGTCGATCGCGATCAACGCTGTGCGCGAGAGCGGCGCCAACGTGATCGAGACGATGGAGGGTATCCGCGAGGCGCTGCGCGATCTGCAGGCGAGCGAGCTTGAGCGCGCCGGGCTGACCATCCAGCAGGTCTATGACGAGACCATCTATATCGACGGCGCGATCGACCTGGTGATCTCGAACATCTGGGCGGGCGGTCTGCTGGCGGCGCTGGTGCTGCTGGTCTTCCTGCGGAGCCCGCGTGCCACGCTGGTCATCTCGCTCGCCATCCCGGTCTCGATCGTCGCCAGCTTCGTGGCGATGTCCGCGCTCGGCCGGACGCTCAACGTCATCTCGCTCGCGGGCATCGCGTTTGCCGTCGGCATGGTGGTCGATGCGGCCATCGTGGTGCTTGAGAACATCTATCGCCTGCGCCAGCAGGGCATGCCGCCGAAGGAAGCCGCCTGGCGCGGCGCGACCGAGGTTTGGGGCGCGATCCTCGTCTCGGCGCTGACGACGGTGATGGTGTTCCTGCCGATCCTGGTCATGCAGCTCGAGGCCGGGCAGCTGTTCCGCGATATCGCGGTGGCGATCTCGGTCTCGGTCATTCTGTCGCTGATCGTCGCCGTGACCGTGCTGCCGGCGCTGGCGGCCAAGCTGCTTGGGGGCGGGCGGACGCGGCTGACGGTCATGCCGGTGCCGATCGTCGACCATTTCGGCCGGCTGTTCAGCTGGCTCGTCAATCTCTACGCCCGCGCGACGGTTCGGCTGCGCTTCCTCGGCATCCTGTCGGTCTCGGCCATCACGGCAGCGGCGATCTGGGGCGCGGTCACCTATCTGCCAAAGCTTGAGTATTTGCCCGAAGGCAACCGCAACCTGGTCTTCGGCGTGATCCTGCCACCGCCCGGCTATAACCTGACGACCACGACCGGCATCGCCGAGCGGATCGAAAACGTGGCTCGGCCCTTGTGGGAGATCGAGGAAAGCGGCGATCCCGAGGAACCGGGGATCAAGCACTTCTTCTTCGTGGCGCTGCGCGGGACGACGTTCCTGGGCGGCGCGGCGCAGGATCCCGACCGCGTGACCGAGCTGATCCCGATCCTGTCCGAGCCGATCTTCTCTGAACCGGGCACGTTCGGCTTCATCAACCAACGCTCGCTATTCGGGCGGGGCATCGGCGGCGGCCGCGCGATCGAGCTCAACGTCTCGGGCAACAACCTGGAAGAGATCATCGGCGTCGCGCAGCAGGCGGCCGGCCGGATCGGCCGGCTATTCCCGCGCGACCAGGGCAACCAGTTCCGCCCGATCCCGGGGCTGGAACTTGGCGCGCCCGAGGTTCGGCTCGTGCCGAACCGGGTGCGGCTCGCCGATGCCGGCGTCACCGCCGAGACGCTGGCCCTGACGATCGACGCCTACAACGACGGCGTGCGGGTCGAGGAGATCACCGACGGTGCCGAGCGGCGCGACCTGACCCTGAAGGGCGGCGCGGCGTTCGGTCAGTCGGCGGAGGCGCTGCGCACGCAGGATATCGGGAGCTTTCCTGTGGTGGCGCCGAACGGCCGCATCATCCCGGTCTCGGCG
>JBCCSW010000525.1:0-2034 GCA_039199465.1 Pseudomonadota bacterium | reverse complement strand
CTCGACCCCGTGCCCAAGGATGCGGGCCTCGCCGGTGCGCGTCTCGGTATCGCCGATAACGCATCGACGGGCGGTTTTCTCGGGCACAACTACAGCCTCGAGGTGGCCGAGGTCGAACTGGGCGCCGATCCGATGCCGGTGGTCGAGCAGGCGCTGGCCGACGGGTTCCGCCTGTTCGTGATCGACGCGCCCGCCGAGGCGCTGGCGCCGATCGTCGCGGCGGTGGGCGCGGCTGGTGGGCTTGGCTTCAACGCGACGGCGCCTGACATGACCCTCCGCAACGCCGCGTGCCACCCGGCGCTGCTGCACACCGGCCTCAGCCGGCAGATGAAGACGGACGCCCTGGCGCAGTTCCTGCTGACCCGGCGCTGGAGCGACGTGGCGATGATCGTCGGACCCAATGACGGCGACGCCGCCTGGGCCGATGCCTTCCGCGCCAGCGCCCGGAAATTCGGCCTCGACATCGTGGGAGAGCGGGGCTGGGACTTCGATGCCGATATGCGCCGCAATGCGGCGACCGAGGTGCCGGTCTTCACCCAGGAGCTTGGCGACTACGACGCGCTGGTGGTCGCCGACGAGGCCGACGACTTCGCCCGGTACATCCCGTTCAATACCTGGGACGCGCGGCCGGTGGTCGGCCATGCCGGCCTGCGTGCCGAGGGCTGGGACCGGGTCGTGGAGCAGTGGGGGGCGGCACAGCTGCAGTCGCGGTTCGACGATCTTGCCGGTCGCCCGATGCGCTCGGACGACTACGGCGCCTGGGCTGCGGTGCGCGCGATCGGCGAGGCGGTGACGCGCACGAACTCGGGCGAGGCTGCCGACCTCAGGGCCTTCCTGTTGGGCGACGGCTTCACGCTCGCCGCCTTCAAGGGCCGTCCGCTCAGCTTCCGCGGCTGGAACGGCCAGCTCCGCCAGCCGGTGCCGCTGGTTCATCCCCGCGCGCTTGCGGCCCTCGCGCCTCTTGAGGGTTTCCTGCACGAGACCAACCCGCTCGACAGCCTTGGCCTGGACCAGGGCGACAGCGCCTGCACAGCATTCGGAGAGAACTGATGCGCCATCTTCTGACCGCGACCGCGACCGCGCTCCTCGCCCTCACCTCGGCCCCAGCGCTGGCGGGCGAGATCTGGGTGACCAACGAGAAGTCCGACACCGTCAGCGTCATCGATGCCGATACGCTGGAAGTGATCGCCGAGTATCCGACCGGCGAACGGCCGCGCGGGATCACCTTTTCCAAGGATTTCTCGCGCCTCTACATCTGCGCCTCGGACAGCGACACCGTGCAGGTGATGGATCCGAACTCGGGCGAGATCCTGTATGATCTGCCCTCGGGCGAGGACCCTGAGCAGTTCGTGCTCCATCCGAACGATCGGCACCTCTACATCGCCAACGAGGACGACGCGATCACCACGGTCGTCGATACCGAGACGCGCGAGGTGCTTGCCCAGATCCGCGTCGGTATCGAGCCGGAGGGCATGGCGGTAAGCCCGGACGGGGCGGTCGCGATCACCACCTCCGAGACCACCAACATGGCGCATTGGATCGACACCACGACCTATGAGGTGTTCGCCAATACGCTGGTGGATGCGCGGCCGCGGCATGCGGAGTTCGTGAAGCAGGGGGGCGAGCTCTGGGTCTCGGCCGAGATCGGCGGGACGATCAGCGTGTTCGACGCCGCGACCCAGGCCGAGAAGGCCAAGATCAGCTTCGACATCCAGGGCATCCACCCCGACAAGGTGCAGCCGGTCGGCTTCAAGCTGACGCCGGACGAGAAGACCGCCTTCGTGGCCCTTGGTCCGTCGAACCACGTCGCGGTGGTGGATGCCGAGACCTACGAGGTGCTCGACTACCTGCTGGTCGGCCGGCGGGTCTGGCACATGGCGTTCTCGCCCGACAACACGAAGTTGTTCACCACCAACGGCGTGTCGGGCGACGTGACGGTGATCGACGTGGCCGAGCGGAAGCCCGTGAAGACGATCAAGGTCGGCCGCTTCCCCTGGGGTGCCGCGGCACGGCCCTGAGTGAGGCGGCATCGCG
>JBCCSW010000524.1:0-2042 GCA_039199465.1 Pseudomonadota bacterium | reverse complement strand
CTTGCCCAGGAAGTCGGCCACGAACCGGGTCTCGGGCCGTTCGTAAAGGTCGCCTGGCCTGCCCTGCTGCTCGATCCGACCGCGGGTCATGATGACGATCTCGTCGGACATCGAGAGCGCCTCGTCCTGGTCATGCGTCACATAGATAAAGGTGGTTCCCAGCCGCTGGTGCAGCGATTTGAGCTCCCCTTGCAGATCGGCGCGCAGCTTCTTGTCGAGCGCCGAGAGCGGTTCGTCGAGCAGCAGCAGATCGGGCTCGAACACCAGCGCGCGGGCCAGCGCGACGCGCTGCTGCTGCCCGCCCGAAAGCTGCGTCGGATACCGCCCGGCCAGCGCGTCGAGCTGCACAAGCTCCAGCGCCGCATCGACCTTGGGCTTGGCGTCAGCGCGCGAGATGCCGCGTACCCGCAGCGGAAACCACAGATTGTCGGCGACGGTCATATGCGGAAACAGCGCATAGCCCTGGAACACCATGCCGAAATTGCGCTTGTCGGGCGACAGCGCGGTGATGTCCTGGCCGTCCAGCAGAACCCGCCCCTCGGTCGGGTCGGTGAAGCCTGCGATGGTCATCAGGACCGTCGTCTTACCGCCTCCCGAGGGGCCGAGGATCGTCAAGAAGCTGCCGCGCGGGATGTCAAGATCGACGCCATCGACCGCGGCGAGACTGCCGTAGCGCTTGACGATCCCGCGCAGGGCCAGCGCGTGGGCGTGGGTCGCATCTACCGTGTCACGCATCATCGATTGGGGGGCACCGAGCGCTTGATCCGTTAACTTGGGCACAGAAGCGCCGTATGGGCAACTTCTGATCAACCATAGCGGTATCCGCGCGCCGAACTGACTAGCGATCGAGCAGTGGGTCTCGCCCTATGCCCTGCCCATGCTCAGACAGCGGCCGAGAGGTAGTCCTCGACGATCCGCCGGAACTTGAGCGGGCCGAAGGATTCGCGGTGACCGCCATGCACGACCGAGGGCTGGAGTTGACCGAGCCGCTGCATGCTGAGGCGATAGGCGGCTGGATCGCTCTCGGGCAGCGTGTCGATCAGCAGGCCGTCATATATCACATCGCCCCCGATCAGTATCGCGCTCTCGGCCTCCCACAGCGCCAGACATCCCGGGCTGTGGCCAGGTAGATGCATGACGGTGAAACGCCGGTCGCCGAGGTCGATGACGTCGCCGTCCTCGACCAGGCGCGTCGGCGTGGCGGGCGCCACCGACCAGGCCGACGGGTTGTAGTCCGGATAGGGCAGCGCGGCGATCACGTGGCCGCGCGTGTCGAAGCCGGCTGCGGCCAGACGTGCGCGCTTCTCG
The DNA here is from genome assembly GCA_039199465.1 of Pseudomonadota bacterium. Taxonomy (GTDB): domain Bacteria; phylum Pseudomonadota; class Alphaproteobacteria; order Rhodobacterales; family Rhodobacteraceae; genus Thermohalobaculum. The sequence goes on along the minus strand of JBCCSW010000524.1, from coordinate 734 downwards.
GCTGGATAGTCGTCGTAGCTGAGCGACCATTGGGCCGGCGGCTCGGCGATCAACGACGCCTCGGCCGCATGCATCAGCAGATCGTCGGCAAACTCGGCGGCCGAGCCGACATGGTCGACATGGCCGTGGCTCAGCAGGCAGGTCACCGGCCGCTCGAGCAGCGGCGCCAGGAACTGCCGAAGGCTGGCCACGCCCATGCCGGCATCGACCAGCAGATCGCGGTCCCGCCCGCGCACCAGAAAGACGTTGGCTCTCAGCAGGCGCGAGACATGCGGCTCCCAGATCCGCAGGATGCCGCTCGGCTGCGGCTCGATCGCGAACCAGCGATCGGCGGGGCGGAGCGCGATGTCGCCCGACATCGGCGCCACGGCGCGCGGGGCGGTCGTCTCGGTCATCTGAGGGCCTCCTCGAAGCGGTCGGTCGTGCTGACCGAGCCGAACACGCCGCCCTCGACCGTGATCGAGCGCAGCGCCCAGTCGTGCAGCCCGGGTTCGATCGCGCCGCAGGCATCGGCCAGCAGCAGGCACTGATAGCCCCGGTCATTGGCCTCGCGCAGCGTGGTGTGGACGCAGACATCGATGGTGACACCGGTGAAGGCCAGCGCACGGATGCCGGCTGCGCGCAGTACCGTGTCGAAATCGGTGCCGGTGAAGGCGCCGTTGGCGGTCTTGTCCACGACGATCTCGCCTTCGGCGGGCGCGAGTTCCGGCACGATCTGAAAGCCCGACTCACCG
>JBCCSW010000523.1:0-2051 GCA_039199465.1 Pseudomonadota bacterium | reverse complement strand
GCCGAGATCCATCTGCGCCATCAGCCAGCCGCCGAAGATGTCGCCATTGGCGTTGGTATCGGCCGGCATGGCGATGGTCTGCAGCGTGACGGTGCCCTGAGGCACTGCCAGCGCGCCGCCCGCGCCGGTCGCATCCATATCGGCAAGCTGATCCATCATGTCCCCTCCCCTTACATGTCGCCCTTGCGCCCGTCGCCCTTTCGCCCGTCGCCCTTGGGGCTGAACACCCCATCGCGCAGGCGTGCGAGCCGGGCCTCAAGCTCGGTCTGCGGGCCGTCCTCGAGAAACCGCACCGCCTCGATCGCGAGCAGCTCGGGATCGGCGGCGAGATCCTCGACCGCGACCCAGCGCGCCCAGTCGAGACGCGGCGACCAGCCGGGCTGATCGATCCGGCAGTCCGGCAGCCGCCAGTGATAGGTGGGGCGCGCCGCGTTCTTTTCCTCGGGCATCAAGGCGTGCACCAGATCGGCGTCGATCGCGGCGAAGATCGGCAGCATGTCCAGCTCGTAGTTGCGCGACGGATTATGGGCGACGTGATCGCGGATCAGCCGCTCCATCCCGGGGCGGTAGTCGGGCGCCAGGATGTGGCGGGCATAGGCCAGCGGAAACGGGTCGATATAGCTCTGCACCTGGCGGATGGTGGCGAGCCCGCTTTCGCGCCGCAGCCAGGGCGACAGGATCACATAGGCGCGCAGTATCGCCAGCAGGTCGTCCACCGCCAATGACGGTGCCTCGATGTTCAGATGCATGCCGAAGCCCGAGAAGGCGGAATGCCGGGTGCCGAGCGCGCCGGCATCGGCGAGCGCCCGGCAGACCGGGTCGAGCCCGTCGAGATGGTCCCAGGGCAGCGGCGGTGCGACCACCTCGACCGGCATGACGATCCCGGCGATCGCCCCGGCGACGTCGGCGATGGCGACATCCAGACCCTCGCGCCACGGCTCGGGCAGGTCGGTGAGCTTCGAGCGGACGAAGTGCGGGTGCGCCCAGCGCGCATCCAGCTCGATGCGGAAGGTGCCGAGATCGCTCTCGACCTCGAACTCCTGGCCCGAGATCTCGGTAAGGCTGCCGGACAGCGCCTCGGCCAGGCAGCGTGCGGCGCGTGGCGCGTCGATGCCGCCGAACTCGATCTCGACGCCCACCTTCCGCTTATCGCCCCGCCGGTTGCGTGCCCGCGGCGGCTGCCCGATGCGCCTGTCACGCGGATGCCCGTTGGGTACCTCGTCGGTGCGTCGCTCTGCCCGATCATCGGGCCGCGCGTCCGCGCGACTGGCAGGCTGTGTTGATTTGCCCATCGGTGTTTCCCGTCGCGGCCTGTATCTGCGGGGCATGCCCCGGCGAAGAACAACGCGTTCTACAGATAGGGAAGACGCCGGCCGCGTGACGGGTTCCATCGACCGCGCCGACGCCCTGCCGCGCTGCCCGCTCTGCGGCCGGCCGATCCCGCCCGGCGCGAGGCAATCGCTGCACCACCTGATCCCGCGCCTGAAAGGCGGCCGGCGCGGGCCGACCGTGCTGTTGCACCAGATCTGCCACAACGAGATCCACGCCACGCTGACCGAGGCCGAGCTTGCCCGCGGCTTCGCCGACATCGCCGCACTGCGCGCCCATCCCCGCCTGGCGCGGTTCATCGCCTGGGTCGCGGGCAAGGACCCCGCCTTCCACGCGCGCAGCGTCCGCCCGTCGCGGCGGCGGCGGTAGGCGTTGGCGGTATCCTCTGCTATCTCGGCGCGCTGCAACGCAACAAAGGATGGACGCGATGGCCCGTACCGTGCTGATCACCGGCTGCTCCAGCGGCATCGGCCACCATGCGGCGCATGCGATGAAGGCACGGGGTTGGCGCGTCTTCGCAACCTGCCGCGCCGAGGAGGATGCCGAGCGCCTGCGCGGCGAGGGGCTGGAGAGCTGGGCGTTGGATCTGGCCGATGAGGCGAGCATCGCGGCCGGGCTCGACCAAGCGCTGGAGCTGAGCGGCGGCACGCTGGACGGCCTGTTCAACAACGGCGCCTATGCCCAGCCGGGCGCGCTGGAGGACCTGCCGACCGACGGGCTGC
>JBCCSW010000522.1:0-2055 GCA_039199465.1 Pseudomonadota bacterium | reverse complement strand
TCACCACCAAGGGCGGCGCCTTCGACATCATGACGATCGGCATGTACGAGACGCCGATCTGGGGCAGCAACGGCTGGCTCGTCCCGCTCGACGACCTCTCGGCCGAGTACGACGTCGACGACATCCTGCCGGCGATGAAGGGCGGTCTGTCGTATGAGGGCACGCTCTACGCCGCGCCGTTCTACGGCGAGTCCTCGATGATCATGTACCGCACCGACCTGATGGCGGCCGCCGGGCTTGAGATGCCGGACGCGCCGACCTGGGACTTCGTGGCGGACGCCGCCCGCGCGATGACCGACAAGGCCAACGAGATCTATGGGATCTGCCTGCGCGGCAAGGCGGGCTGGGGCGAGAACATGGCCTTCCTGACCGCCACCGCCAACGCCTTCGGCGCGCGCTGGTTCGATGAGGACTGGAACGCTCAGTTCGACAGCGATGCCTGGGCCAGCACGCTGACCTTCTACATCGACCTGTTGAACGATGCCGGCCCGCCGGGCGCGTCGACCAACGGCTTCAACGAGAACCTGTCGCTGTTCCAACAGGGCAAATGCGGCATGTGGATCGACGCCACGGTCGCGGCCTCTTTCGTCACCAATCCAGACCAGTCGACCGTCGCCGACAAGGTCGGCTTCGCGCTGGCGCCGGATACCGGCCTCGGCCCCCGCTCGAACTGGCTCTGGGCCTGGGCGCTGGCCATCCCGGCCGGCACGCAGAACGAGGCGGCGGCGAAGGCCTTCATCGAATGGGCGACCTCGACCGGCTATATCGAGCTCGTCGCGTCGAAGGAGGGCTGGGCCAACGTGCCCCCGGGCGCGCGGACCTCGCTGTATGAGAACCCGAACTACCGGGACATCCCCTTCGCGCAGATGACGCTCGATTCGATCCTGTCGGCCGACCCGCTCAACCCGACGGTCGAGCCGGTGCCCTATGTCGGCATCCAGTTCGCCGCGATCCCCGAGTTCGCAGGCATCGCAAGCGAGGTCGGTCAGGAGTTCTCTGCCGCCCTTGCCGGACAGCAGAGCGTCGCGGAGGCGCTGGAGAAGGCCCAGTTCCTCACCAACGACGCGATGGAGGCGGCGGGCTACCGCTGATCCACGTCGATGCGGCGGCAGCGCTGAAGGACCGCTGAGCGCGGCCCCTCACCGCCCAGCCCCGGTGATACCCGCGGGGGTACCCAGGCCCGAGAACGGGCCGGTTCCCCGCGCCAGGGTACGCGACAGCACAGGTGCATCCGATGGCCACGCAACACTCCCGCGCTGCAGCCCGCCTGATGATGGCCCCCGCCGTCGTCCTGCTGCTCGGCTGGATGCTGGTGCCGCTGACGATGACGCTCTGGTTCTCTTTCAAGCGCTACCTGCCGCTCAGGGGCGGCGATCTCGGCTGGGTCGGGTTCGAGAACTATGTGCGCTTCGTCTCCTCCAGCAGCTTCTGGCCCTCGGTGCAGGCCACGCTGCTGATTGTCGGTGGCGTGCTTGTCATCACGGTCGTCCTCGGCGTGCTGCTCGCCCTCCTGCTCGACCAGCCGATGTTCGGCCAGGGCATCGTCCGCATCCTCGTGATCGCGCCCTTCTTCGTCATGCCGACGGTCTCGGCACTGGTCTGGAAGAACATGCTGATGGACCCCGTGAACGGCCTCTTCGCGCATCTTTGGAAGACCGTCGGCGCCGAGCCGGTGCAGTGGCTTAGCCAGTACTCGCTCGAAAGCGTCATCCTGATCGTGAGCTGGCAGTGGCTGCCCTTCGCGACGCTGATCCTGCTGACCGCGGTCCAGTCGCTGGACGGCGAGCAGCTCGAGGCGGCCGAGATGGACGGTGCCTCACCGCTCCGGCGGTTCTGGCACATTATCCTGCCCCACCTCGCCCGCGCGATCACCGTGGTCGTGCTGATCCAGACGATCTTCCTGCTGTCGATCTTCGCCGAGATCTTCGTGACGACCCAGGGCTCGTTCGGCACGCGCACCCTGACCTATCTGATCTTCCAGCGCGTGCTGGAGAGCCAGAATGTCGGCCTCGGCTCGGCAGGGGGCATCATCGCCGTGATCCTCGCCAACATCGT
>JBCCSW010000521.1:0-2058 GCA_039199465.1 Pseudomonadota bacterium | reverse complement strand
GCCGACCCGATGGGGCTGTCGACCTGCGTCGGCTGCGGCGAGTGCGTGCAGGCCTGCCCCACGGGCGCTCTCATGGAGAAGACGCTGCTCGACGAGACCGCGACGCGCCGCGAGGTCTACCCGCAGGAGGTCAAGCCCTCGGTCTGCCCCTTCTGCGGCGTCGGCTGTCAGACCGAGGTCAGCACGGTCGGCAATGACATCGTGCGCGTCGAGGGCCGCCAGGGCCCCGCCAACCGCGGCAAGCTCTGCGTGAAGGGCCGCTTCGGCATGGATTACGTCATGTCCCCCGAGCGGCTGACGCGGCCGCTGATCCGCCGCGAGGGCGTGCCCAAGACGGCCGCCGCGCGCATGAGCTTCTCGGACATCGACGACGTCTTCCGCGAGGCGAGCTGGGAGGAGGCCATGGCGCTCGCCGCCGGCGGGCTCACGAAGGTGCGCGACGAGATCGGCGGCCAGGCCGTCGCCGGCTTCGGCTCTGCCAAGGGCACCAACGAGGAGGCCTATCTCTTCCAGAAGTACATCCGGCAGGGCTTCGGGACGAACAACGTCGACCATTGCACCCGGCTCTGCCACGCCTCCTCGGTCGCCGCCCTCATGGAGGGGGTGGGCTCTGGCGCGGTCTCGGCGCCCTTCACCGCCGCCGATGACGCCGACTGCATCATGACCATCGGCTGCCGGCCCGAGCAGAACCATCCCGTGGCCGCGACCTACTTCAAGCAGGCCGCCAAGCGCGGCACCAAGCTGATGGTGTTCGACCCGCGCAAGCAGGGCCTGATGCGCCATGCAGCCACCCGGTCGTCTTCGCGCCGGGCCGCGACGTGCCGATGCTCAACGCGATGATCCACACCATCATCGAGGAGGGGCTCTACGACGAGCAGTTCATCCAGGCCAATGCCGACGGCTTCGAGGCGCTGCGCGAGAAGGTGCGCGACTTCACCCCCGAGGCCATGGCCGAGATCTGCGGCGTCGAGGCCGCGTACCTCAAGGAACTCGCCCGCACCTTCGCGACCGCCGAGCGCGCCATCATCTTCTGGGGCATGGGCGTCAGCCAGCACGTGCACGGCACCGACAACGCCCGCTGCCTGATCGCGCTCTCGCTCATCACCGGCCATATCGGCCGGCCGGGCACCGGCCTGCATCCCCTGCGCGGCCAGAACAACGTGCAGGGCGCCTCGGATGCCGGGCTCATCCCGATCACCTATCCCAACTACAAGTCCGTCGAGGACGCCGACGTGCGCGCCGCCTACGAGGATGCCTGGGGCCGCTCCCTCGATCCCAAGAAGGGCCTCACCGTGGTCGAGGTGATGGACGCCGTCCACAAGGGCGAGGTCCGCGCCATGTACGTGCAGGGCGAGAACCCGGCCATGTCCGACCCCGACCAGCACCACGCGCGCGGCGCGCTCGCCAAGCTGGGCCATCTCGTCGTCCAGGACATCTTCCTCACCGAGACCGCCTGGTTCGCCGACGTGATCCTGCCGGCCTCCGCCCAGCCCGAGAAGCCCGGCACCTACACCAACTCCAACCGCCAGGTGCAGATCGCCATGCCCGTGCGCACGCCCCCCGGAGAGGCGCGCCAGGACTGGAAGCTGCTCGTCGAGATGGGCCAGCGCAGCGGGCTCGATTGGACCTACCCGGATGTCGGCGCCGTCTATGACGAGATGGCCTCCAACATGCCCAGCCTCGACAACATCACCTGGGACCGCCTGATGCGCGAGGGCGTCGTCACCTACCCCGTCAAGTCGGATGACGGACCGGGCGAGGAGATCATCTTCTACGACGGCTTCCCCACCGCCTCGGGCAAGGCCAAGCTGGTGCCCACCGATCTCGTGCCGCCAGACGAGCTGCCCGACGCGGAGTTCCCCCTGGTGCTCACCACGGGCCGCATGCTCGAGCATTGGCACACCGGCGCCATGACCCGCCGCGCCACGCATCTGAACGCCCAGGAAGGCGAGGCCGTCGTCTCCATGCACCCCAAGGACATCGGGCGCATGGGCTTCACCCGCGGCCAGCAGGTCACCGTCGAGACCCGCCGCGGCGCCATAACCCTCACCTTGCGCG
>JBCCSW010000520.1:0-2062 GCA_039199465.1 Pseudomonadota bacterium | reverse complement strand
GGGGCAGGTCATGGAGGAGCGCCCCTTCACCGCCTGCCCTTTGGGTAGCGCTTACCATCTCCGCTCAGCCGGCGCGGGGGTGTTCGATTTCGCCCCCCGGTGCGTCAAAGGCGACATTGGGCCTGTGCTGGCGTCGATGGCGACGGCGCTTTGTGCCGGCCGAGCCATGCCGAGAGGATCGGCGTTGCAGCGCGGCACGTGACAGGCCCGGCCGGGACAGCTAGGTGACGGGCAGACGCAGCCGGATGCCGCCGATGACCCTGACAGATCCCGCCGCTGACCCGGTCGAGCAGCCCGCGGCCCGCAATCACGAGACCTGTCTGATCGTCGATTTCGGCAGCCAGGTCACCCAGCTGATCGCCCGGCGTCTGCGCGAGAGCGGCATCTATTGCGAGCTGCACCCATTCGACAAAGTGGACGACGCGCTGATCGACCGGCTGTCTCCCAAGGCCGTGATCCTGTCGGGGGGCCCGGCATCTGTCGAGGATGCGGACAGCCCGCGCGCCGCGCCGCGCCTGTTCGAGTTGGGCGTACCGGTGCTCGGCATCTGTTATGGTCAGATGGTGATGGTCCACCAGCTCGGCGGCCGGGCGGAGGGCGGGCATCACCGCGAGTTCGGCCGCGCCACCGTGCTGATGCAAGGCGACAGCCCGTTGTTCGAGGGTATCGCCGGCCCCGGCGAGACGGCCGAGGTCTGGATGAGCCATGGCGACCGCGTTACCGCCCTACCGGAAGGCTTCAAGGTCGAGGGCGCGAGCCCGAACGCCCCCTGCGCCGTCCTGTCGGACCCGGCGCGCCGCTTCTACGGCCTGATGTTCCATCCAGAGGTCGTCCATACCCCGGAGGGCGCGCGGATCCTGCGCAACTTCACCCACGGCATCGCCGGCATGGCGGGCGACTGGACCATGGCGGCCTATCGCGACGAGGCGATCCGCAAGATCCGCGCCCATGTCGGTCAGGGCCGGGTGATCTGCGGCTTGTCGGGCGGCGTGGACTCGACCGTCGCCGCGATGCTGATCCACGAGGCGATCGGCGACCGGCTGACCTGCGTCTTCGTGGATACCGGGATGCTGCGCGCCGCCGAGGCGGACGAGGTCGTCACCCTGTTCCGCGACCGCTTCAACGTGCCGCTGGTCCATGCCGACGAGAGCGAGCGCTTCCTAACAGCGCTGTCCGGCGTCACCGATCCGGAGCAGAAAAGAAAAACGATTGGAGCGCTTTTCATCGATGTCTTCGAGCATCACGCGAAGGATGCTGGTGGCGCCGAGTTTCTGGCGCAAGGCACGCTTTACCCGGATGTGATCGAGAGCGTGTCGGCGACCGGCGGGCCGTCGGTCACGATCAAGAGCCACCACAATGTCGGCGGTCTGCCGGAGCGCATGAACCTGAAACTCGTCGAGCCGCTGCGCGAGCTTTTCAAGGACGAGGTGCGGGCGCTTGGCCGCGAACTGGGCCTGGAGCACCGCCTTGTCGGGCGTCATCCCTTTCCCGGCCCGGGTCTTGCGATCCGCTGCCCGGGCGAGATCACGCGCGAAAAGCTCGATATCCTTCGGGCGGCCGACGCGATTTATCTTCACGAGATCCGCGAGGCGGGCCTCTACGATGTGATCTGGCAAGCCTTCGCGGTGCTGCTGCCGGTCCGCACGGTCGGCGTGATGGGCGACGGGCGGACCTATGACCATGTCTGCGCGCTGCGTGCGGTCACCTCCGTCGACGGCATGACCGCGGACTACTATCCGTTCCCGCACGACTTCCTGGGGCGGGTGGCGTCGCGCATCATCAATGAGGTGAGAGGGATCAACCGCGTGGTCTATGATGTCACGTCCAAGCCACCGGGCACCATCGAGTGGGAGTGATCCGCCTTACCACGCACCTGATCCGCCTGGGTGTGATCGCCTTCGCCGTGACGGTCGTCGCGGTACTCGGCGCCGAGCGCTATGCGCTGTCGCGCTACCCGATCGATGCTTTGCGGACGGTGGATGCGGTCATCGTGCTGGGCGGCGGCGCCAATCCGGACTCCACGCAGAACTACATCGGCAGGCGGCGCGCCGATGCCGCTGCG
>JBCCSW010000519.1:0-2092 GCA_039199465.1 Pseudomonadota bacterium | reverse complement strand
TCGAGGCCGAGCATATTGCCGAGTTGGACAAATCGGTCCCCGACTTTTCCGCCGGCGACACGATCCGCGTGGGCTTCAAGGTGACCGAGGGCACCCGCACCCGCGTGCAGAATTTCGAGGGCGTGTGCATCTCGCGCCGCCAGGGCGACCGGCTGGCCGCTTCCTTCACGATCCGCAAGATCTCGTTCGGTGAGGGCGTTGAGCGCGGCTTTCCGCTCTACAGCCCGAACATCGACTCGATCACCGTGGTGCGCCGCGGTGCCGTCCGTCGGGCGAAACTCTACTACCTGCGCGCGCGCCGCGGTAAGTCGGCCCGCATCGCCGAGAACACCAAGTACAAGCCGCCCAAGGCCAAGGGCGACGGCGCCGAGGCTCGCTGAGCCGATCGTCGCCGCTGCGGACACGCAAAACAAGGCTGCACCCGTCGGGTGCGGCCGGTGAGGCCGTTTTGATGGCTTAGGGTTGCGCGGTGGCGCGGCACAGGTCGGCGCGAAAGGCGGGGGAGCGCACGCGCTCACTCGTCTAACTTGCGCGCCTCATCCACCAGCATGATCGGAATGCCCGAGCGGATCGGATAGGCGAGGCCGGCGGCGCGGGAGACCAGCTCCTCGGTACTCGGATCCCAGCGCAGTGCAGCGCCCGTCAGCGGGCAGACCAGGGCCTCCATCATACGCCGCGCCGGCCGCTCGGGCGGCGGCTCGCCCCCGCCCCCGACGCCATCCCCGCCGGTGCCGGTGCCGTCCTCGCCCGTCACAGCACACCGGTCATAGGACGCCTTGCGGGGTCACTGCACCTGGTCCGAAGACCCGCCAGAGGCGATGGCGAACTGCATCAGCGCCGTCAGCGTCTCGAGCCGGTCACCGAGGCGCGGGGCCTCCAGGAGGGCTTGGCGTTCCTCGACCGAGAACGGACACATCATCGACAGCGAGTTCACCAGGAGCTCCTCCTCCGCCTCCTGCATGGCATCGAAGTCGGAGGACAGCTTCGAGGCATCGAAATAGCGGCGCAGCAGCGTCAGGAACGCCTCTCGGTCGAAATCCTCTGCCTTTTCGGGGCCGATCAGGTCATCGGTGAAATCGTCCCAGTCGGATTTGACGCGCCTGAACGGCGTGAAGCCATCGATCTCGCCGCGGATGCGGAACCGGCTGACGCCGCTTAGCGCGATCAGATAGCGACCGTCCTCGGTCTCGGACAGGGAGGTCACGCGTCCGGCGCAGCCGATCTTGTGCAGCTTGGGCGGCGTGCCGCTGTCGACGAAGGGCTGCACCATGCCGATCAGCCGGTGATCGGATTTCAGACAATCGTCGAGCATCGCCAGATAACGCGGCTCGAAGATATTGAGCGGCAGGCGCGAGCGCGGCAGCAGCAGCGCGCCCGGCAGCGGAAAGATCGGGATGACCTCGGGCAGATCGGCGGGACTGAAGCGGCGGGCCATCAGGTCTCCGATCACGCGAAGATAAGGGAAGAGAGGCGGCGTCGCGCCCGGCCGGCCAGCGGATCCTTGGGGCCAAGGCTTTCGATCAATGTCAGCAGCTTCGCCTTGGCGGCGCCGTCGTTCCATTCGCGGTCGCGGCGGAAGGCTTCCAACAGGTGATCGACCGCCTCCTCGTTCTGGCCGGCGCCGATCAGGGCGTCGGCAAGGCCGAGACGCGCCTCATGATCGTTCGGATCGGCGGCCAGTGTGCGCTCGAAGACGGCGATCTCGCCGGTGGCGGCGGCGCTGGCAGACGCCAGTTCGATCGCGGCGCGCGCGGCGCTGACCGCCGGATCGGCGGCGATCTCGGCCGGCGCATTGTCCAGCGTCGCCTTCGCCTCGTCGATCCGGCCTGCCGCCAGCAGGCTGCGGGCGAGGCCCGCCAGCGCGCGCGGATTGGCGCCGTCCTCGGCCACGATCGCCGCGAAGGTCTGCAGCGCATCCTCGAACTGGCCCTCGGCCAGCATGGTCTCGGCCATCTCGATGGCCTGCTCCAGCGATGGCCCGTCCTGTCCTGGTGCGCCCTGGATGCCCACCGCCTCGGCGAGGCGGGAGAGGAAGTCCTTCAGTTGCTCGGGCCCTGGCGCGCCCTGGAAGCCGGTCAGCCCCTGGCCCTGG
>JBCCSW010000518.1:0-2098 GCA_039199465.1 Pseudomonadota bacterium | reverse complement strand
CGGCAGCCAGGCGGTGGCGCGTCAGGGTCAGGCGAGCCTCGGCGCTGCGCAGCGACGCGGCCAGCTCGCGATAGCGCTTGGCGGCGCCTGACTGCTGCTCGAGCTGCGCCTCGGCCTTCGCCATCTGGTCCAGCACGTCGTCCAGTCGTTCGAGATTGGCCTCGGCCGCCCTGAGCTTGCCGAGGCTCTCGTGCCGGCGCTGGTAGAGGCCGGAGATCCCGGCGGCGTCTTCCAGGATCCGCCGACGGGCCTGCGGTTTCGCCTCGATCAGCTCGGCGATCTGACCCTGGCGCACCAGCGCCGGGCTGCCAGCGCCGGTCGCCGCATCGGCCAGCAGCATGCCGACATCGCGCGCCCTGACCGCTTTGCCGTTGATGCGATAGTCACTGCCGGTGTCGCGCTGGATGCGGCGCACGATCTCGAGCTCCGCCGTCTCGCGCCAGCGCTCGGGCGCCCGTCCGGCCCCGTTGTCGATCGCGAGCATCACGCTGGCGCGGGCCCTTGCCGGACGCTTGGCGCTGCCGGCGAAGATCACGTCCTCCATACCGCCACCACGCATCTGCTTGGCGCGGCTTTCGCCCATCACCCAGCGCAGCGCTTCCAGCAGGTTGGATTTGCCACAGCCGTTCGGGCCCACGATGCCAGTGAGGCCCGGGCGGATGATCAATTCCGTCGGATCGACGAAGGACTTGAAGCCCTCCAGCCGGAGCTTGGTAAACTGCACTGCTCGCCGCCCCTTCGAGGCTTATTGTGCGGGCAGCATCCCCGTCGCTGCTGAGACTGTCAACGATTCACGGCCGATCTGGCGGATGCAGATCGGCCGGACGCTAGATCTAGGTGCAGGCGGACAACGTCGTCAGGCCGACAGCGCCTCGTCAAGGATCTCGCGGAAATCCTCCACCGGCATGTTGCCGCGATGGACCTCGCCGTTGACCACGAAGGTCGGCGTGGAGTTCACATTGTGCTCCTCGGCGCCGGCCTGATAGCGCTCGACCAGGGTACGAGCGTAGCCCTCGTCGCTCAGGCATGCGTCGAGCGCCTTTGACGACAGGCCGTTGAGCTTGCCGACGCGCTGGATCGCGGCGCCGATATCGTCGGCACCCAGCCACTGTTCGCGGGTCTTGAACAGCTGCTCGGCCACCGGATGGAAAGCCTCGGCACCGCCGCAGCGCGCCACCATCGAGGCCCAGAGCCCGTAGCGCTGAAAGTAGACCTCGCGGATGATGAACTTCACCTTTCCGGTGTCGATGTATTCGGCCTTGATGGTCGGGAAGGTGTTCTGGTGGAACGCCTGGCAGTGGCCGCAGGTAAAGGCGGCATACTCGATCACGGTGACGGGTGCGCTGTCCTCACCCATCACCAGATCACCGAGGGCGCGCTCGGGCAGGCCCTCGGGGGCCTCCTGAGCAAGTGCCGGGAGGGTGGGCAGAACAATAGCGGGCAAAGCTGTCGCGGCAGCGAGCAGTGCGCGGCGGTCAATCATCATCGGCTCTCCTCGAAAGCGCTGTGGTCGTAGCGGATTGCTGGCAGGATATATGTCACTCTTCTCGCGGATCGGTGATCACGTGTGCGCCAAGTCGTGAGATCGCCTCGCGCAGGTCCGGATCGTCGATCGGCGCCGCAGCCCGTTCCGCATCGGATGCGGCGGCGGGGTCGGGCCGTGAGGTGTTGCGCGGTCGCGCGCGAAAGGGCTGCACCGACCGTCTCGGGCCTGCGAAGGCAGGCGCGTCCTCGGCCATGCCGACGGGGTGGTGCGCAGGGGCAGTGGTCGCTGGGCCCGATACCCGGTTCGATACCGGGTTGGATACGTCGCCCGGCGGGTGTGTCAGCCCGGTCTGCGTGATCTTCAGGCGGCTGATCGCGCCATAGCCGTAATGGGCGTTTACGCGTGCGACGATCTCCTCGGCGCGATGTTCGACGAGGGGCGCCGCGACGCCCTCGGCTGCGACCAGCAGCGCGCGCGACAGATCACGGGACCTGCCGTGGATCACCTTTACCGGACGACAGAGCGTCGCCAGTTCCTCGCCGACGATGTCGGGCCAGTGCAACAGCACGGCCGGCTCGGCGAAGCCATAGCGCGCCGCCGCCTCGCCCAGCG
>JBCCSW010000517.1:0-2099 GCA_039199465.1 Pseudomonadota bacterium | reverse complement strand
TGGCGCGCTGCGGCGCGGTGTTCCGGACGATGGTCGAGGGCTTCCGCGACGTGCTGATGAACCGGGCCGCCATCAAGGGCGAGTTCCGGATGCAGCAGACCCAGATCCGCTCGGAGGGCAACAACCCGCTCAAATTCTCGGTCACGCCCGATCAGGCGGTCGAGGTGATGATCGCGCCGACGCGCCGCGGCTTCCTCGACGCCACCGAAGCCGCGCGCGAGGCCGCCCGCGACATCCGTGCCCATGAGGTCGCGACCATGACCGGGATGGAGGCCGCGCTGAAGCATCTGTTGAGCGAGGTCGACCCCTCGCACCTCGCCGGCCGGATCGAGACCGGCGGCGGGCTGGGCGGCATCTTCGGCAACAAGAAGGCCAAGCTCTGGGAAGCCTATGAAACCATGTACGCGAAGATCGCTACTGACGTAGAGGACGATTTCCAGACCGTGTTCGGCCGCGAGTTCGCGCGCGCCTATGAAGAGCAGCTCAAGAAGATCTGAGCCCATGACGAAGCCGCCACAACCTCGGAGCGACCGCCGATGACCGCCCTGACCCGCCGCACCGCCCTCGCGCTCGCATTCGCCACCGCCGGCGCGCTTGCCGCCTGCTCGACGCCGCCGCCCGAGCCGACGACGGTGGCGCTGACGCTGAACGGCACGCCCGAGATGAACGGCGGCGCGCCGGCAGCGGTCAGGGTGTACTACCTGGCCTCGACCGCCAATTTCGAGGCCGGAGACTTCTTCGCGCTGTTCGACGATCCGGAAGGATCGCTCGGCCAAGACCTGGTGCAATCCGACCGCTACCTGCTGTCGCCGGGCGGCAATGTGCAGGACAACAAGCTGTTTCAGCCGGCAGTCTCGCCCACCGCGATCGGGGTGATCGCGGGTTTCCGCGATATCGACCAGCCGGGCTGGCGCGCGGTGCTGCCGCTTGCGCCCAATGTGGCGAACGAGGTGGCGGTGACGCTCGACCAGAACACGGTCGCCATCCAGTGACGGCCGCTCGCGCCACGACCTGAGCGAGGGGCGCTATCGATCGATCCCTCCGGCCGGGTGCCGGGGGACAAGGACAGGCCCCGCCGCAGGGATCGGGGCCTAAGGAACGGGGACGACGACGGTGTCTTGGCAAAGCAAGGTGATGTGGCGCGAGGGGCTCTTTCTGCAGCCGCATCACTTCCAGCAGCAGGATCGCTATATCGAGACGCTCGCGGCCGGACTGGCCGGCGGCATCGCGCCCTATGCGTGGGGCGTGCAGCGCCTCGCGATCGATGAGGAGATGCTGAAGCTCGGCAAGATCGCGGTCAGCGAATGCACCGGGCTGACACCGGATGGCGCCTATTTCCGCGCGCCTGCCATCGACGACCTGCCCGAGGCCATGGACGTGCCCGACGGCATCCAGAACTGCACCCTCTATCTCGCCCTGCCGACCCGGCGGCCCGGTGCCGTCGAGATCGACGGCAGCGGCGAGGAGCTCGCCACCCGGTTCCGTGCCGCCGAGGTCGAGATCACCGACACAATGGGTAGCGACCGTCGGCCGGTGATCGTGGCGGTCGGCAAGATGCGGCTGCAATTTGCGCTGGAGGTCGACGATCTCGCCGACCGGCTCACCATCCCAATCGGGCGGATCATCGAGAAGAACTCCGACGGTTCGGTTCTGATGGACAAGGCCTTCATCGCCTCCTGCATCGATGCGCGTGCAGCGCCGCCACTGCATGACTTTTTGAACGAGCTTGCGGGCGTCCTGAATGCGCGCCTCGACAGCCTGGCCGGCCGGCTGGGCGAGGGCGGCGGGCCCAAGGCCGCGGGCGAGATCCAGGACTTCCTGTATCTGCAGCTCGTCAACCGGGTGCTGCCCGAGATGCGCCACCTGCTCGGCATCGAGAACACGCATCCCTGCACGCTGTACCGCGCCTTTGTCGGGCTCGCTGGCGAGGTGGCGACCTTCGTCGATCCGTCGCGGCGCCCGCCCGAGTTCGCGCCCTACCGCCATGACGACCTGACGACGACCTTTCAGCCGGTGATGCGGGCGCTGCGGCGCTATCTCTCGGCCGAGACGGGGCCGAGGGCGACGCTGATCCGCCTCGATCCGCGCAAATACGGCAT
>JBCCSW010000516.1:0-2112 GCA_039199465.1 Pseudomonadota bacterium | reverse complement strand
GCTGGCCCCGGCCGTGCGCGCCGCCGATGCCGACACGATCATCCTGGCCGACGGCACGTCCTGCCGCCACCAGATCGCCGATCTTGCCGGGCGCGAGGCGGTGCATATCGCCGTGCTGATCGCCGAGGCGATGCGCAACGCCGCCGCGCTGGACGATGCCGGCGGCGCCCTGGCCGCCGAATGATGAACGACGCGTCGTTCAAGACCGTCCTGCCGCGGCGCACCCTTGGCCCCGCGATCGCCGACAGGCTGCGCGAGGAGATCGTGAACGGCGACCTCGGCCCGGGCGAGAAGCTGAACGAGCGGGTGCTCTGCGAACGCCTGCAGGTCTCGCGCACGCCGCTGCGCGAGGCGCTCGGCCTGCTGGCGGCCGAGGGGTTGATCGCGCTGTCGCCCCATCGCGGGGCGCGGGTCACCGAAGTGACGCTGGCCGAGGTCGAGGAGGTGTTCCCCGTCCTCGCCGCGCTGGAGCGTCTGACCGGCGAGCGCGCCGCCGCCCGCGCGACCGAGGCCGAGATCGCGGCGATCGACGGGCTGACGCAGCGCATGACCGAAAGCTGGCAAGCCGGCGACCGTCGGGCCTATTTCGCACTGAACGAGCAGATCCATGCCGGCCTGCTCGAGGCCGCGCGCAACCCCACGCTCGGCAGCCACACCCGCATGCTGGCGGGGCGGATCCGCCGGGCGCGGTTTCAGGCCAATCTGACTGATGCGCGCTGGCAGGCTGCCGTCAGCGAGCACCAAGGCATGGTGGTGGTTTTGCAGGCGCGCGACGGCGGGCGGCTCGGCGCGATGCTGGCGGACCATCTGGGCGCCACGCTGGCCTCGCTCCGCCATGTCCTGACAACGGATCCGTCTGAGCTGGGTGCACCGGGTACGGGCGATGGATGATCTGACCTCCACGGCCGACAACGCCGTGCCGCGGCTCCGCCTCGCACCGCAACCTGCGGCGATCGGCGACGACGTTGCGCTGATCGATACCCCCGCCCTCGTCGTCGATCTCGACGCGATGGACCGCAATATCGCGCGCATGGCGGGTGAGGCCGCGGCACTCGGCATGCGGCTGCGCCCCCATGCCAAGACCCATAAATGCGCGGCCATCGCCCGCGCTCAGATCGAGGCAGGCGCCGTCGGCATCGCGGTCCAGAAGGCGACCGAGGCCGAAGCGATGGTCGATGGCGGCATCTGCGACGTGCTGGTGACCAACCAGGTGCTGGCGCGCGGCAAGCTCGACCGGCTTGCAGCGCGGGCCCGGCGCGCCAAGATCGGCCTCTGCGTCGACGCGGGTGAGGGAGCGTTGGTCGCCTCGGCCGCGGCCGAGGCCGCCGGCGCGAGCTTCGACGTGATGGTCGAGATCGATATCGGCCAGGGCCGCTGCGGCGTGATGCCCGGCATCGCCGCGGCCGAGCTTGCCGCCCTCGTCGACGGGTTGCCGGGTCTGCGCTTCTCGGGCCTGCAGGCCTACCATGGCGGCATCCAGCATCTGGCGACGCCGGCCGAGCGCACCGCCGCCGTCGCGCTCTCAGCAGCCGCGTGCCAGCGCGCACTCGACGCGCTTGCCGCGGCCGGCTTGAGCGCCGAGACCATCGGCGGCGCGGGCACCGGCACGTTCCGCGAGGAGGGCGCCGCGGGCGTGTGGAATGAGGTTCAGCCCGGCTCCTATGTCCTGATGGACGCGGACTACGGCGCGCTCGACACGGGCGCAGCGCCGCCGTTCGAGCATGCACTCTACCTCGCCACCCAGGTCATCAGCCGCCGCGACGGCGGCCACGCCGTGCTGGATGCCGGGCACAAGGCGGCCTCGATCGACAGCGGCCCGCCCGTGCCGGTCGCCCCACCCGGCGCCCGGGCGACGAGCCTGAATGACGAACACACGGTCCTCGCCCTGCCGGCCGGCCACGAGCTGGCACTCGGCGATCCGGTGTGGCTGATCCCCGGCCATGTCGACCCGACTGTCAACCTGCATGACTGGCTGGTGGCGGTGCGCGGGCTGGTGCTGCAGGACGGGCAGCCCGTCGCTGGTCTGGTCGAGGCGGTTTGGCGGGTCGACGCGCGCGGCGGCCACAGCTAGCGAAGGCAGGCGGGCAAGCCTGCAGGCCGACAACGCCGCGC
>JBCCSW010000515.1:0-2114 GCA_039199465.1 Pseudomonadota bacterium | reverse complement strand
GGGCGCGAGCTGGCGCCACATGAAGGCCCGCCCATCGGGATACCGGGCGACGATGCGGTCGACGCCGTGGCCGTCGCCCTGCTGGGCCAGATACGCAATAGCGCGTCCCGCGGCCAGATCGGCGGTCAGGGCCTGGGCATCGAAGCAGCCGAACCAGCCGGGCGCGACCAGCGGCTCGGCGTCCCGATAGGCCTCTACCTCGGGCGTCGCGGCCATGCTGAAACAGGCCCGCAGCTTCAGCGGCGAGGTGGAGGCGTCGATGCCGCGAAACCCCTCGACCGGGTAGGACGTGCCCGCGACGGCGACGCTCTCGGCCTCGTACTCCTCGTAGAAGGCGTAGAACTGCGCGTACCAAAGCCCGACCGCGAAGACGGCGGTGAAGGCGAGCAGCGCAATCATCAGGCGCTTGCCGCTCATGCCGCCCGACCGTCCATGACCTGGCCGAAGCAGAGGCAATTGCCGTCCGGATCCTCGACGTCGATCTCGCGCAGGCCATAGGGCATCGTCTCGGGCCCCCGCTTGATCGCCACGCCGGCGGCGGCCAGCGCGACCGCCGTCGCGTCGCAGTCGTCGATATGCATATAGACCCGCCAGCCAGCCACGCGGCGGGGATCGGCGCCGTGCCAGGCATCAAGGAACACCTCGGCGCGGTCGCGGTGCAGGATGCCAAAGCGGGGCGGGTCGCCGCCCTCCTCGGTCACCGTGAAGCCGAGCTTGCCGCACCAGAAGGCGCGCGCACGCGGATAATCCTCGACCCGCAGGACGGGGATCGAGGACATGAGTGGCCCAATCGCGGGGGCATCCCCCTGTGTGGTGAAATCACCGGTCATTGCGCGGCCTTGTCGGCGGCGGCGTCCTCGGCTCCGCCCGTCGGCGTCATCAGAAAGGCATCGGCGCAGGCCTTGGCCAGGGCTCTCACCCGCCCGATAAAGGCCTGACGCTCGGTCGGGCTGATCACCCCGCGGGCATCCAGCAGGTTGAAGAGATGCGATGCCTTGATCGCCTGGTCATAGGCCGGGTGCGCCATCACGATGCGCTGCCCGGTCTTGGGGTCGACCGCCGGCTGGTCGAGGATGGCGCGGCAGGTCGCCTCGGCATCCTTGAAGTGGCGGAACAGCGTCTCGGTATCGGCGACGTCGAAGTTGTAGCGGCTGTGCTCGCGCTCGGTCTCGCGGAACACGTCGCCATAGCTCAGCGGCACGGCGGCGTCGGGATCGTTATACGCCATCTCCATCACATGGTCGGCGCCGAGCACATACATGGCGATCCGCTCGAGCCCGTAGGTCAGCTCGCCCGAGACCGGGTGGCAGTCATGCGCGCCCACTTGCTGGAAATAGGTGTACTGCGCGACCTCCATCCCGTCGCACCAGACCTCCCATCCAAGGCCCCACGCGCCGAGCGTCGGGCTCTCCCAATCGTCCTCGACGAAGCGGATGTCGTGGACGGATGCATCAAGGCCCATCGCCGTGAGCGAGCCGAGGAAACGCTCCTGCAGGTCCTCAGGGCTCGGCTTCATCAACACCTGAAACTGATAGTAGTGTTGCAGCCGGTTCGGGTTCTCGCCGTAGCGTCCGTCGGTCGGGCGTCGCGAGGGCTGGACATAGGCCGCCGCCCAGCGCTTGGGGCCGAGCGCGCGGAGCGTGGTGGCCGGGTGGAAGGTACCGGCACCGACCTCCATGTCATAGGGCTGCATGATCGCGCAGCCCTGCCCGGCCCAGAAGCTCTGCAGGCGAAGGATGATTTCCTGGAAGGACCGGGGCATGTCAGACATGGGCGCGCGTTCCTGCCTCGGATATGCGGCACGGGGCATTCGGGCGTGGGCGATACCGAAGACCCGTCAATCGCCCGCTGCTGGCCTGTTAGTCCCGCACCATGGGGCCGGCAACGCGCGTCGACGGCTCGGACGGCAGCCAGGCGCACGAGGCAGGGGAGTAGGGCGCGGCCTCGACACCCGCTCCACGCCCGTCTTGAGCGGCCGACGCGCCGCGACTAGTGTCCGCCCCCGTGGCCGGCATAGCTCAGCTGGTAGAGCGTCTGATTTGTAATCAGAGGGCCGGGGGTTCGAGTCCCTCTGCCGGCACCAATGAAATAAATGGGTTAGTAGGATACAGCCG
>JBCCSW010000514.1:0-2138 GCA_039199465.1 Pseudomonadota bacterium | reverse complement strand
ATCGTCATGATGTCGAAGGCGCCGCCCTTGGTGGTGATGTCGGTGGTGACCCGCTGTCGCAGGACATTCTCCTCCAGCGTGACCCACTCCACCTGGTGGCCGGTCTTCGCGGTGAAGTCGTCTGTCAGACCCTGCATCCGGATCATGTCGCCGTTGTTCACGGTGGCGATGGTGATGGTCGTTGCGTCGTCGGCGGCCTGGGCGCCGCCCACGGCCCACAGCGACGCCACGGCCGCTGCGCCGAGTGCGCGAGTCGAGATCATCAATTCCTCCCATATTTTGTATTCTGCGTAAAATGCTGGCAGTCGCTGCACGCGGCGTCAATTAAAAATTTGCGCGCGGCAAGTTTCTTGCGAATGCCCTCGGTTCAGGCCGAGGCGCGCATGACCAACCTGCCCTCGAACAGCACATCCTCGCCGCGCGCCGCCATGCCGCCGCTCTCGACCGCCTCGAACAGCAGCGCCGTGGCCTTGCGCGAGACCGCGTCATAGTCCTGCGCGATGGTGGTCAGCGACGGGCAAGCATAGCGCGAGAACGGGTGATCGTCCTGCCCGGCCACGCGCATCGAGGCCCCCGGACCATGGCCGACCTTGACGCCCCGGTCGTAGCAGGCCGACAGGAGCCCGATGGCCAGGCGGTCATTGCTGCAGAGAACGGTGTTGGTCGCGAAGCGATCCTCGGCCAGCGCCTCCAGCCCACCGCGACGGCCGATCTCCTCGAAATCCCAACCATCGCCGTCGACCTGGACGATCCGGGGTTCGTGCCCCAGGCGCTGGATCGCGTCGATATAGCCAGCGCGGCGCTTATAGGCGTTGGGGTTGGTCGGGTTCTTCATCTCGAAGAAGCAGGGTGGCTCGCCGGTGCGGCAGAGATAGTCGACGCTCAGGCGCGAGATCTGCGGGTTGTCCGAGCCGACATAGGCGAGACCGATGCCCGGTACGTTGCTGTCGAACAGGATCGTCGGCACGTCGCGGCAGAACCCCTCCACCGCGCCGAGGTCCGAGGCCCGGCCAAGCGGTGCCAGCAGCACCCCGGCCGGCTTCTGCGCGCGCAGCGTCTCCAGGATCTCGATCTCTAGCGCCGGATCTCCATGGGCGCTGAACAGTGCGGGGTGGAAGCCGGCATCGATTACCTGCTGTTCGACCTTGCGCGCGATCTCAACGAAGAAGGGATCGGCGAGATAGGGCACGACGATGCCGACATTCTTCGTCAGCTTGCGGTTCTGATTGATGGCGAAGATGTTCGGACGGTAGTCGTAGCGTTGTAGCGCCGCCTCGATCCGCTGGCGCGAGGACGGCCGCACGCTTTTCGGATCGTTGAAGTATTTCGACACGGTCGGCCGGGACAGCCCGCTGACGGCTGCGAAATCCTCCATGTTGCGAATTTTGCGCCCTGCCACGGCGTTACCCCTCGACTACCGGCCGAGGATGATTACGCATCTTCGCAAAACTTGTCGCCCGTAAAAGATAGTCTCGTCTCGATCGCGTTCGCCGAGCTGTGGGCCGGTCCCGATGTCGGGTGCTCGGGTCGCAACCAATGCGTCGGTCGCTCGGGCCATCCCCGGCGCCGCGATGGCCGCTAGTAGCTGTACTCGGCTTAGATCTTCGACAGGTCGCGGTGCCAGTCGTTGAAGTACCGCGCCAGCAGCTCGTCGGCCGGCGTCTGGCCGCTCGTCGCGATCTCGCGCAGCGCGTTCAGGAAATGCGTCTCGTCGCGGTCGAAGGCCGACGCCTGCGCACGCGCTTTCAGACCGGCCTCGGCGATGTCCAGCACCTCGGCGGCCAGCGCCTGCATGGTGCGGCCGCGGATCTCGGCTTTCAGGCCCAGCCGCGCGGCGTCGTGGCGGAGTTGGTCGCGCTCGCCCGCCGTCCAGTCGCGGCAGAGATCCCAGGCCGCATCCAGCGCCGACTGATCGTACAGCAGCCCGACCCAGAGCGCCGGCAGCGCGCAGAGCCTGCGCCAGGGCCCGCCATCGGCGCCGCGCATCTCGATGAACTTCTTGATGCGCGCCTCGGGGAAGATGGTCGTCAGGTGATCGCCCCAGTCCGACAGCGTCGGCATCTCGCCGGGCAGGGCAGGGAGCTTGCCCGCTAGGAAGTCCCGGAACGACTGGCCGCGGGCATCGACATAGGCGCCGT
>JBCCSW010000513.1:0-2140 GCA_039199465.1 Pseudomonadota bacterium | reverse complement strand
GGCCGAGCGGGTGCTGGAGATCGCTCGCGACGTCAGCCCGGACGCGATCCGCGTGATCGGCGGCATCCACGCGACCTTCATGTACAAGCAGGACCTGTCCGAGGCGCCCTGGATCGACGTCATCGTCCGGGGCGAGGGCGAGGAGATTTTCCAGGAGCTGATCAAGGCGATCGACAGCGGCGCCTGGCCGGAGGGGCGGCGCAAGATCAAGGGCCTCGCCTTCCGAGACGGCGACAAGATCGTCGCGACGCAGGCCGCCTCGACCGTCAAGAAGCTGGACGCCATCGACCCGGACTGGTCGCTGCTGGAATGGGAGAAGTACATCTACGTGCCGCTGGGCGTGCGCGTCGCGATCCCCAACATGGCGCGCGGCTGTCCGTTCACCTGTTCCTTCTGCAGCCAGTGGAAGTTCTGGCGCGACTATCGCGTGCGCGACCCCAAGAAAGTTGCTGACGAAATCGAAAAGCTGGTCGAGGACTACAATGTCGGCTTCTTCATCCTCGCCGACGAGGAACCGACCATCAACCGCAAGAAGTTCATTCAGTTCTGCGAGGAACTGATCGCCCGCGGTCTGAACGAGAAGGTCAAATGGGGCATCAACACCCGCGTGACCGACATCTATCGCGACCGCGAGCTGCTGCCGCTCTACCGCAAGGCCGGTCTCGTGCACGTCTCGCTCGGCACCGAGGCGGCCGCCCAGCTCAAGCTCGACCAGTTCAACAAGGAGACCAAGGTCGAGGAGAACAAGGAGGCGATCCGCCTGCTGCGCGAAGCGGATATCTTCGTCGAGGCGCAGTTCATCGTCGGTCTGGACAACGAGACGCCCGAGACGCTGGAAGAGACCTTCCAGATGGCCTGGGACTGGCAGCCGGATTTGGCCAATTGGGCGATGTACACGCCGTGGCCGTTCACGCCGTTGTTCGCCGAGATCAAGGATAAGGTCGAGATCTTCGACTTCTCTAAATACAACTTCGTCACGCCGATCATGGCGCCCGAGGCGATGGACCGCGCGACGCTGCTGGACCGCGTCATGCACAACTATCGTCGGTTCTATATGCGCAAGGCGCTGTTCCATTACCCGTGGCGGGGCACCGGGTTCAGGCGGCGCTATCTGCTCGGCTGTCTGAAGGCGTTCCTGAAGGCCGGCTTCCAGCGCAAGTTCTACGACCTCGGCAAGGCCAACTACTGGGGGCCGCAGTCGAAGAAGGGCGTCAATTTCAACTTCGACCGCACGCGCACCATCGCGGCCGCGCAGATGGATGATTGGGAGGCCGCGGCCGACCGTGCCTCGATCGCGCGCGCCCGGCGGCAGGCCGCCAAGGGCGGCGAAAACCCGGCCGAGGCGCTGAAGGCCTGCGGTGGCGGTACGCTGCAGATGCCGGACGACGCGCCAAAAGACCTGGCCGGGAGCTGAGGCGGTGGACGGCAGCGCCCCGCCAGCCGGGGCGTTCGAACGGCTCGTGCCAACGCCGGAGCCGCTCGCGGCGGGCGCTGGCCTGATCGGGCCCAACGCCGTGACGCAGCTGGGCCATGCGATGCGAGACCGCCTGGGCGAGGCCGCGGCGCGGCGCCTGTTCCTGCGCGGCGGCTGTCCCGGCCTGCTGGATGATCCGCCCGAACGCATGATCGACCAGCGGGTGCCGATTGCGCTGTTTCGCGCGCTCTGGCGCCACTGGCCGGCAGCCGATGCGCGCATCGTGTCCGGCGATGCCGGCCTGCGCGTCGCCGACTACGTGATTGCCAACCGCATCCCGCGCCCGGCTCAGGCGGTGCTGCGCCTGCTGCCGGCGGGGCTTGCCTGCGACCTACTGATGGTCGCGATCAAGCGCCATGCCTGGACCTTCGCGGGCTCGGGTCGCTGCGAAATTCGCCATCGCCCGGTGCGCTTGATCTCCATCAGCGACAACCCGATGGCGATGCCCGACTGCATCTGGCACGCGGCCGTGCTGTCGCGCCTGTTCACCCGGCTGGCGGCGCCGCGCTCGACGGTGCGCCAGATCGCCTGCTGCCGCACCGGCGCGCCGGCCTGCGTGTTCGAGATCGCGCCGAGCGGCGCCCGTGACGGTGGGGGAGAGGGGCCATGGTCGACAGCCTGAAGGACTACGCCCGCCGCCCGGTGCCGCGCTATACCAGCTATCCG
>JBCCSW010000512.1:0-2144 GCA_039199465.1 Pseudomonadota bacterium | reverse complement strand
TCGGCAACTGGTCGCTCGACACCAGCCCCAGCTATCTGACCTTCGATCTGCTGTCGCGCATCGCCTCGCCGTACGAGACCAATCCGCTGAACCTCAATCCGCTGCGCGATCTTCTGGATGCGCATATCGACTTCAACAAGGTGCGCTGCTGCACCGACATGGGCGTCTATCTGTCCGCCACCAATGTCGAGACCGGGCGCGTGCGGGTGTTTCAGCGCGACGAGATCACCCGCGACACGGTGCTGGCCTCGGCCTGCCTGCCCTTCATGTTCCAGGCGGTGAAAATCGACGGGCAGCACTATTGGGACGGTGGCTTCATGGGCAACCCGGTGCTGTTCCCGTTCATCGACGACAGTCCGACCGAGGATATCGTCATCATCCAGATCAATCCGGTCCTGCGCGAGGGCGTGCCGAAGACTGCGCGCGAGATCCTGAACCGGGTGAACGAGATCACCTTCAACAGCTCGCTTCTGAAGGAACTGCGCGCGATCGACTTCGTCGACCGGCTGAAGCGCGACGGCTTCCTGTCCGAGGGCTATCGCCAGATGCGCATCCACATGATCGAGAGCCGCAAGCAGATGCGCCCGCTCGGCGCCTCATCGAAGCTGAACACCGAATGGGCGTTCCTGACCCATCTGTTCGAGATCGGCCGCCGCTCGGCCGATCGCTGGCTGGGCAAGAACTTCGACCGCCTTGGCAAGGAATCGACGATCGACGTGCGCATGATGTTCGAGGGGATCGGCGCACGCCACCACGGCTAGGCCAGGCGCACCCGCTGCGGTCGAGCCCGGCGGCGCGCCGGCGACGGTTCCTTGCCCCCTGGCGCCATGATCGTCGTGGCGGGATGGCGAGCTGGCGCAAGAGACGGGATCTGCGGCCGCACCGAGGGCGGCGGCGGATTGGAGGAGACGATGCAGCTCACGATTACTGGGGCGCTCCGGGGCGATACGCCGCCCGCCGTGCTGCGCCGGATGACCCTCATCGCGCTGATCAGCTTCCTGACCCTGATCGATCTGTTCGCGATGCAGGCGCTGGCGCCGCAGCTGACCGAAGCCTATGGCGTCTCGACCGCCACCATGGGTCTGGCGCTGAACCTGGCCACTGTCGGCATGGCGGTCGCGGGTCTGACCGTCGCCTGGTTCGCCGATCGCATCGATCGCGGTCTCGGCATCTGGCTGTCGCTTGCCGCCCTCTCGGTGCCGACCGCGCTGCTGTCGGTGACCGAGGACATTGCGTTCTTCATGGTCTTGCGGGTGCTGCAGGGCGCCTGCATGGCGACCGCCTTCACGCTGACCATGACCTTCCTTTCCGAGCGCTGCTCGATCACGGCCGCCGCGGGCGCCATGGCGGCCTATGTGACCGGCAATGTCGCCTCGAACCTGTTCGGCCGGCTCATGGCCTCGGAAGTGGCGGCGGGCATCGGGCTGTCGGACACGTTTCTGGTGTTCGCCGCGCTGAACATGGGCGGTGCCGTCATGGCGCTGGTCATCATCGGCCCGCGCGCCGAGCTTGAGGCCGCGCCGTCGGGCACGCCGCTGGACGCCTGGCGCACCCATCTCGCCAACCCGGCGCTGCGCGCGACCTTCGCGATCGGCTTTCTGATCCTCTTCGTCTTCGTCGGCATCTTCACCTATGTGAATTTCGAGCTTGTGGGCCCGGGGATCGGGCTCGCGCCGGCGACACTCGGGCTGGTCTACTTCGTCTTCCTGCCCTCGCTCGTGACGACGCCGCTGGCCGGCAACATGGTGGCGTGGCTGGGGCCGCGGCCATTGTTCTGGGCATCGACCGCATTCTCGGTCGGCGGCGTGGCCCTGACGGCGACGGGTCAGCTGACGGCGATCCTGGCCGGCATGGCGGTGATCGCGATCGGCACCTTTCAGATGCAGGCCGCAGCGACCGCCTTCGTCGGCCGCGCCGCCACCGCCAGCCGCGCGGCGGCAAACGGGCTCTATCTGACGAGCTACTATGTGGGCGGCCTGGTCGGCGCGGTGATCGTCGGTCAGGCCTACGGGATCGGGGGCTGGAACGCGGCCGCGGGCGTCGTGGTGGCAGCGCTGCTGCTGGCGGGGTGGCTTGCCCGCCAGCTCGACGACCGCGACGGCGGCGCACCACGGGGCTGACGAACGGCATGGATTGGCCACCCT
>JBCCSW010000511.1:0-2145 GCA_039199465.1 Pseudomonadota bacterium | reverse complement strand
GTAGGCCTGACCGGAGGTGTAGAGGCTGTCGAAATCCTGGAAGTTGTCGCCGTCCGAGCGCGCCCAGGTGTTCCACGGTGCCGGGTTGCCGGTGCCGACGACGATCGTGTTGGTCTCGACATCGAAGCTCGCCGACTGCCACGGGGCGCCACCGCCATGGTGCCACGCCTCTTTCTTCTCGCCGTTCTCGTCATTCGGCCAGGACGGCGCCGATGCATCGCCGGTCGTCGCACCCTCTTCGCCGTTCAAGGTGCCGACATGGCCCTCGACGAAGGGGCGCATCCAGATCTCGTCGCCGGTATCGACGTCGCGCGCGAACAACTTGCCGACGACGCCGAACTCGTCGCCCGAGGAGCCGTGGATCAGCATGACGCGGCCGGTGGCCTGATCCTTCACGATGGTCGGCGCGCCAGTCATCGTGTAGCCGATCTTGTGGTCGCCGAATTTCTTGCGCCAGACGACCTTGCCGGTGTCCTTGTTCAGCGCGTAGACGGCGCCGTCGAGCGTGCCGAGGAAGATCTTGTCGCCGTAGATCGCGGCGCCGCGGTTAACCACGTCGCAGCAGGGTCGGATATCATCCGGCAGGCGCGCCTCGAACTTCCAAAGCCGCTCGCCCGTGCGCGCATCCAGCGCCCACATGCGCGAGTACGAGCCGGTGACATAGATCACGCCCTCATGCACCAGGGCCTGGGTCTCCTGGCCGCGCTGCTTCTCGTCGCCGAAGGAGAAGGCCCAGGCCGGGCGCATGGCCGAGACGTTCTTGGTGTTGATATGGTCGAGGCTGGAGTGGCGCTGCGCGTTGTTGCCGAAGCCATACATCAGCACGTCGTCGGTGGTCGCGTGGTCGTTCTCGATGTCTTCCCAGGTGACCGGTGCGGTGCCCTCGGCCATCGCGGTGCCGGCCAACGCAAGGAGGCCGATGGCGGCGACACTTGCTGTCAGATGCTTCATCATTCTGTTTCTCCCAGAGACGTTGATGACTTCGGTTTCTTCAGTCCGCGCGGTCCACGGCTTCTCGTGATTGGACGGCGTCACCGCAGCAGCGGCAGCGCCTCGGTCTCGAAGGCCGCATAGGTCTGGACGACCGAGCGGCGATACTCTCCCGGATTGGCGCCGAGGCTGGCCCAGCGTGCGGGCGGGTCCTCGTGCATGGCCTCGATCATACCGAGGCCGCGGTTCGCCGCGTCGCTCAGCCGCGCGGCAAGCCAGTCGAGATAGTCCCGGGTCTGACCGATGGAGGCACCGTGGCGGTCGAGCGGCCCGTGGCCCGGGATCGTGGCGGACGCCTCCAGCGCGGCCAGATGGTCGAGACTGCGGTGCCAGCGCCCGAGATCGGCATCGGGCACCGTGGGCGCCCGGTCCAGGAACAGGAGATCGCCGGCCACCAGCGTGCCGGTCGCGACGTCGAGGATGGCGAGATCGGCCTCGGTATGCCCGTCGAGCGGCAGCAGCTCGAAGCGACGGCCACCGACGGTGAGGGCGCCGCCGCTGATCGACTGGTTCGGCAGGGCGGGTTCAGTCCCGCGCATCGGCAGCCCGACTTCGCGATAGAGCAGATCGGCATAGTCGGCGATGTTTGCCTCTGCCTTCGCCGCGGTCGCGGGCTGCGCCATGATCGGCCGGTCGGCCAGCGCCTGCGTGCCAAAGGTGTGATCGGGGTGGTGATGGGTCAGGATCGTCGCCGCCAGACCGCCACAACGGATCTCGACCTCCGAGCGCAAGCGCTCGCTGAAGGCGCGCGAGGATCCGGCGTCGACGACCAGCGCTCCCTCGTCGGTGGCGAAGACAGCGACGTTGGCGATGTCCCCGCCGTTCTCCCGGCTGAAGTTCTCGGTATCGCCGACATGGATCCAGACACCGTCGGCCACTGGCTGCAGGAACGCGTCGCGCGGCGCGGCGGCGGCGGCAACGGCCGGCAGGGCGACAGCACCGGCAAGTGCTGCGCGGCGGGTCAGCCTGTGGGTACCCAGTTTCATCACACGGCTCCCGGTACGATATGGTCGATGACGAGGCCGAGATTGTCCCGAGCGCTGACGCGGACCCCGGCCTTGGCGATCTCGGGCGGCAGATCGAAGGCGAGGGAGGGGTTCTCCTCCAGCGGAACGTTGATCTCGAGATCGACGATGGGGGCGCCGTCGAGATCGG
>JBCCSW010000510.1:0-2152 GCA_039199465.1 Pseudomonadota bacterium | reverse complement strand
CCTCGCCCTGCAGGTCGGCTTCGATCCGATCCGACGCCGCCTCGAACAGCGCTTCGGCACGCCCGCGCGTGAGACGCGCCACTCGGGCGCCGCCATGCCCGCCGCTGCAGATGGCAGTTTGCGCGGGCACATGCGCTCGGGTTTCCGGCGATGACGCAAACTCGTCCGAGCATCGTCCGTTCGTCGGGACGCGCCGCGACCGCCCTTCCGCCAGATTAACGATTGGGACAGCGGGCGGGCGTGCGGGCGAGACAACCAGTCGATGGCAGAAGGTAATGACATGAGCGAGACGCAGGACATGATGGCCTCTGCCCTCGAGGCGGCCATTGCCGCGACGCTGAGCCGGGAGGATATCGACGCGCTCTTGGCGCGCCTGCCCGAGGCCGGCGGCCCGGCCGGCATTGTGCTGGAAGGCGAGCCCGCCATGGCCATGGCGCTGGCCGATGACGATCGGCCTATCACCATTACCTACCTGCCCGGGTTTCCTGGCCTGGTGCTCAGCGCACCGGTCTGCGACGTCGAGGACCTGCCGCGCCTCGTCCTGCTGCGGCTGCTGGCGGCGAATGCGACCTGGGAGATCACGGCGGGCGGCATCTTCGCGATCCCCACGCCTGGAGGCCCGCTCACCTATTGCCGCCGGATCGCCCTGCCCGATCTCGCAGCGGCTAGCTGTGTCGAGGCGATGGATGCCTTCGCCGCCTACTGCGCCGACTGGGAGCAGCGCCTCGACCTCTATGCCGAGCTGCCCGAGGGCGAGGACCCGTCCACCGTCGCCGGCGCGCCCGGCGTCATCCCGGTCTGAGCGAAGGAGCCCCTCCGATGTCCAGCGTCTCCATCACCCAATCGATCCTCGACGAGTTCGGCGAGAAACTCGGCACCGGCGCCATCGCCCTCGATGCCGAGGGTCGCGCCACGATGTCCGTTGGTCCCCTCGAGATCACGTTCGCCCATGACAGCGAGCCGGTGGCGATGCTCTGGCTCTATGCCGATCTCGGCCCGATGCCCGAGGACGAGGCGGCACCGACGGGCCTCCTGACGCTCGGCTACATCTCGTGGATGACCGGCGCGATGACCATCGCGGCCACGGACGACGGCACTCGCGTGTTCGGCTACACGTCGATCCCGTTGGCGATGCTGACGGTGCCGGTGCTGGAGGAGAACTTTCAGCGCCTGCTGATCTCGGGCATCGAGGTCCAGCGCCGCCTGGCCGCCGGAGATTTTGCCGAGCTGCCCACCGACGTGGCGCTGGACGACAGTGCCGACACGACCTTCCGCCCCGATCTGCGCGTCTGAGATTGCTTCAAAGGAGAATTGCCTTGCCCAATAAGCTGAACAATGACGCGCGGTCGAACATCGGTTCCCTGCACCAGCCGCAGGCCCCGCAGAAGTCGGTGCCCCCGGGATCGCAGATCCTTGTCAATGGCAAAACACTTACGATCACGCTGACGCCCCCGTCCAACCGTGTCGGCGGGCAGAGCCCGGCGAACCGGCGCTCGGTGCCCAAGAAGCCGAACAGTGCCGCGGCCAGCCAGCCCGAGGCCGCGAACAGCGCCGTGGCCAACCAGCCCGAGGCCGCGCAGCGCGACAAGGGGCTGGCTGACGCCAAGGTCCGCCGCCTGACAAAGCCCGCCCAGATGCCGCCGGGCATGCGCGAGCATCGCTCGACAATGCAGAAGATCGGCCGGGGGATCGTCATGGTCGCGGGCGGGTTGGTCGGCGGCGCCATTGGCGCTGCGGTCGGCTTTATTGCCGGCACGGCAACGGCACCAGTCACGGGCCCGGTCGGCGCGGTCGCGGGGACTGTCCTCGGGTCTGCGGCCGGTGCGACCATCTTCGGCCTGGGGGCGGGCGCGATGTTCGATAAACTCTGCGGCGGCGCCCCCGTGGACCCGCACCTGAGAGAGGCGCTCGCGGAGATGAAGCGTAATCATGTCGAGCTGACGCCGACGCAGCAGCAGCGCTTCTCGCAACTCTCCAACAAGCAGGTGGGCGAGCTTCTGCACCTGCCGAGGCCGCGAAGCTGGCGCTTCAACAAGCAGTTCGGCAAGAAGAAAATCGCCCCAGAAGTTCGCCTGCAAATCCGGGCCAGCGTCATGCATCTCTATGCCAAGACGAATGATCTCCAGGCCGCGAAGATTCTAAAAGAGGTGCT
>JBCCSW010000509.1:0-2152 GCA_039199465.1 Pseudomonadota bacterium | reverse complement strand
GGTCGACAGGATGACGCGGGCATTGGTGGTTGCGCTCGACGCCTCGTCGCCCTGGTTGGTGATCGCCCAGTCGATCTCGATCCGCTCGGCCAGATCCCAGACGGTATCGCTGACGACCGGGGTGGCGGCGACCAGATCGGGACCCGTGGGCGTGGTGAACAGCGCCTCGAAGCTCAGCGTGCGGTCGGCGAACTGAAAGCTCTCGACATCCTTCACGATGTCGGTGCCGTCGGGCCCGATGATGCGGACTTTGGTCGTGCCGGTCTGCTCGAAACTGTAGTCGGCAAAGGCGCCGCTCAGGATCAGGACGTCGTCGCCGCGCCCGCCGAAAATGCGGTCATCCCCGTCGCCGGCCAGGATGGTGTCGTTGCCGTTGCCGCCCTGCAGCCGATCATTGCCCGCGCCGCCGTCAAGGAAGTCGTCGCCGCCGCCGCCACGCAGCCGGTCCGCACCGCCCAGACCGCTTAGCACATCGTTGCCGCCCCGACCGATGATGTCGTCGGCGCGGCCGTCGCCCGTCAGCGTATCGCTCTGCCCCGTGCCCGAGATCACCCTGTCATAGGTCGCCATCGCTCACATCTCCGCACCCCGGCGCAATATCGCCATGACGGCAGATGCGTCAGAACCAAGGCAGCTTCGTGGTGGCCCGGCGCGATCCCGTCATGGATCGGCGATGCGCGGCCACCTCATGCCGAGGGTCGGGACTGCGGGAACGGCGTCGTTCCATTCTGTGAAAGCGCGTTGCCTTTTGCGTGTGCGAGGATTGCCAAGGGTGCATCGCCTGCCTCCTGTAGCGGCGCGGCGAGAGGAGGATTGTGAGATGAGCGAGCGCGTCGATGCCGGTGGGCTTAAGGTCTCCCGTGAGCTGTACGATTTCATCGAGGGTCATGCCCTGCCGGGCAGCGGGGTCGAAAGCGCCACTTTCTGGGGCGGTTTTGGGCGCCTGGCCAGCGACTTCGCGCCGAAGAACCGCGCCCTCGTCGCCAAGCGGGCGGCGATCCAGGCCAAGCTCGACGCCTGGCATGCCGAGCGGCGAGGCCAGCCGCATGACCCGGCTGCCTACAAAGCGTTTCTCGAGGAGATCGGCTATCTCGTCCCCGAGGGCGCGCCCTTCAAGGTCGACACACCGAACGTGGACCGCGAGTTCTCCGAGATCGCCGGGCCGCAGCTCGTCGTGCCGGTGATGAATGCGCGCTATGCGCTGAACGCCGCGAATGCGCGCTGGGGCTCGCTCTACGACGCGCTCTACGGCACCGATGCGCTGGGCACGCCGAACCCGGGCGGGCGCTACGACCGCCGCCGCGGCGGGCGGGTCGTGACCTGGACCAAGGCGCATCTGACCGGGATCGTGCCACTTAGCGAGGCCGGAACGGCCTGGGCGCATGTTGAGCGGCTGTATATCGAGAATGGCAAGCTGCGCCTCAAGCTGCTCCCGAATATGACGGCTCGTGACGGCGCCACGACGCGTGCCGACGAGGCCGGCCTGGCGGATCCGTCGCAATTTGTGGGCTATCGCGGCGATCCGGCCAATCCCACGGCCATTCTGCTTCGTCGCAACAACCTGCATATCGAGCTGCAGCTCGATCTGGAGAGCCCGATCGGCCGGCACGACACGCTGGGCCTGGCCGATGTCGTCCTGGAAAGCGCGATCACCACGATCTGCGACTGCGAGGACTCGGTCGCCGCCGTCGATGCCGAGGACAAGGTGGTGACCTACGCCAACTGGCTGGGCCTGATGCGCGGCGATCTCGAGGAAAGCGTCACCAAGGGCGAGCAGACCTTCGTGCGCCGCCTCAATCCCGACCGCGAGTATCTCGACCCCACGGGCGTGCGCTTCACGCTGCCCGGTCGCTCGCTGATGCTCGTGCGCAATGTCGGCCCGCTGATGACCAACCCGGCGATCCTGCTGGCCGATGGCAGCGAGATCCCTGAGGAGATCATGGACGCCGCGATCACGTCGCTGATCGCGTTGCACGACCTCAACAAGCCGCGCGGGCCGCGCAACAGCCGCGCCGGCAGCGTCTATATCGTGAAGCCGAAGATGCACGGGCCAGAAGAGGTCGCGAACACCGACGCCATGATGGCCGCGGTCGAGGACCTGCTGGGCATGGCACGCAATACCATCAAGATCGGCATCATGGACGAGGAGCGG
>JBCCSW010000508.1:0-2199 GCA_039199465.1 Pseudomonadota bacterium | reverse complement strand
GTAGCGCGATATCCGTGACTTGGCCGGGGGAGGTGTAGACCTGATAGAGCGCGCCGGAGCTATAGGGATAGAGCTGAACGGCGTTGATGAAGCCGTCGCGCACGGGTTCGATCCGGGCGGCGGCATTGGCGTTGGTCACGCGCTCGGTCGGTTCCGCCGCTTCTGCCGGACGATCGTCGGCATCGACCCGCATGAGTTGACCAGGCAGGGGCAAGGGCTCGGGTGTCTCGACGATCCGAACGGGTCGTGCCGGGTCCGCGACCAGCGTTGCTGCAACAGGGTCATCGTAGCGGATCTCAGGCGGTTTGAATGTGGCGCAGCCGGCCAGCATCGAACTGGCAAGGAGTGTTGTGATGGAAAGTCTAAATGACAAGCAATGTCTCATTGGGCGTTCTCCCGTGACCAGTTGATGGCGTGTACGAAGACGCCGAGGGGGTTCTTGCGCAGGCGGTCGGCATCGCGTGGTGGTTGGACAACGACGCTCAAAATGCCGGTCCAACGTTCGGTGCCGGAGAGTTGGCCGTTGACGTATCGGCGTTCCGTCCATGCGACGCGAAAGCTGTTGTCGGAAGCGCGGATGACGCTGGAGATTTCAGCGGTGACCTGGATCTCGCCGACGCGGGCGAAGGGGTCGTTCTCGCGGGCGAAATCATTCAGGGCGACAGACCCGCGATCGGTCGTGAAGTCGTAGGCTCTAAGCCAGTTTTGGCGCAGGACGATTGGATCGGCGGGAACCTGGCGCACGTTCTCGATGAAGCGAGCGAGGTGGAAGGCGATCTGCGGATCGGTGGGGCGGTAGTTGGCGGTGGCGGGCACGACGGCTTGGGCGGCTCCCAAGCGATCGACCTCGACCACATAAGGGACGATGGTGCCCTGGGTGGACTGCCAAACCAGCGCGAGGCCGAAGATCGCGGTGGTGGCGAGGCACCCGATGGCCATCAGGCGCCAGTTGCCGGCCTGAACGCGAGCAGAGCCCATCCGCTCGTCCCAGACCTGGGCGGCCTTTTGGTATGGGGTAGCTGGTTCAGGGGTCTTGGCGTATCGCACGCTGGGTCTTTTGAATCTCATGATCTCTCCGAAAGGCTGATGGCCGTGCCCGCGCCGCCGCCATCGCCGGAGCGGATGGCGTGGGCGGCGACGGCGGTGCCGTGTTGCAAGCTTTGCTGGCGTTTCATCCGGCGCGCCCAGGCGGGCGGGCCGTCATTGGCGGGCGTCGGTATGGAAGACGGGGAATTGCTGAACTTACCGCTGGTGGCTTCGAACGCGGCGCGCGAGCCGGAGCGATAGCTGTCGCCGACGGTGCGTTTGAGCGGGCTGACGGCGGCTGACATCCCGGCCTGACCGACCGCGGCCATCCCGCTTGCGGCTTTCCCGGCCGTGGACGTGCTCGACGCCGCGCCGATCTTGAAGGCGGTCGAAGCGCCGCCAGCAACGGCGGAACCACCGCGTAATGCTGCGCCACCAGCGGCCCCGGCCATCTTCGCTCCTGCGAGGCCGCCTGCGACAACACCGCCTGCGGCAAGGCCCGCACCGACCGCTGCCCCTGCGCCCAGTTGCGGCCCGCCCGAGACGATGCCGTTGGCGATGCCGGGGCCGAAGATGCCGAGCGCGAGCAATGACAGGGCTGCGAGCACCACGGCCATCGCATCTTCTATGGTCGGCTCACCCGTGAACCCGGCGGTGAACTCGCCGAAGATCGTCGAGCCGATGCCGACTATCACGGCGAGCACGAGCACCTTGACGCCCGATGAGATCACGAGCCCGAGCACGCGTTCGGCCATAAACGCAGTCTTGTTGAAGAGCCCGAAGGGCACGAGGATAAAACCCGCCAGCGTCGCCAGCTTGAACTCGATCAGCGTGACGAAGAGCTGGATCGCGAGGATGAAGAAGGACAGCAAAACCACGATCCAGGCGAAGAGCAGGATCGAGATCTGGATGAAGTTCTCGAAGAAGGAGACGAAGCCCATCAGGTCGGCGATGGATTCCAAGATCGGTTGTCCGGCTTCCAACCCGACGGCGGCGATGCGTCCGGGCTGCAGGAGCTCTCCCGCGCCAATCACGCCGCCGGTGGCGACGAGACCGAGCCCGGCGAAGCTCTCGAAGACGATGCGCGCGAGCGTGTTCCAGTTGCTGATGATGTAGGCGAAGACACCGACGAAGAGCGTCTTCTTGACGAGCCGACCGATGATGTTGTCATCG
>JBCCSW010000507.1:0-2208 GCA_039199465.1 Pseudomonadota bacterium | reverse complement strand
CGGTCGCGCTGGCCGCGCGGGACGATGTCGACTGCGTGATCGAGGTGATCGGCGGCTCGGACGGACCGGCCAAGGCGACGGTCGAGCGCGCGATCCAGGGCGGCCGGGACGTTGTGACCGCGAACAAGGCCCTGATCGCCCATCACGGTCAGGCGCTCGCCGAGGCGGCCGAGGCCGCCGGGACCGCTTTGGCGGCCGAGGCAGCGGTGGCCGGCGGCATTCCGGCGCTGCGCGGGCTTGGCGAAGGTCTCTCGGCCAATCGCATAACCCGCGTCTTCGGGGTGCTGAACGGCACCTGCAACTTCATCTTGAGCGAGATGACCGCCCGCGGCGCACCCTATGCGGCCGTGCTGGAGGAGGCGCAGCGCCTCGGTTACGCCGAGGCCGACCCGGCCTTCGACGTCGGCGGCATCGACGCTGCACACAAGCTCGCGATCCTCGCCAGCCTCGCCTTCGGCACCCGCGTCGACATCGACGCGGTGGTGGCCGAGGGGATCGAGCGTGTCAGTCCCGAGGACATCGCCACGGCTCGCGACATGGGGCTCGCCATCCGTCTCCTCGGTCTGGCCCAGGTGACCGAGACCGGGCTTGAGCAGCGCGTCCGCCCCGTCATGGTTTCCGCCGACACGGTGATCGGCAGCCTGCCCGGCGTCACCAATGCCGTGGTGGTCGAGGGTGCGTCCATCGGGCAGGTCACCCTGACCGGCCCCGGTGCAGGGGCGGGCCCGACCGCTTCGGCCATCATGGCCGATGTCATCGCCTGCGCACGCGGCCATCGCGCGCCTCTGTTCGGCCGCCCTGCCGCGACGCTTGTCGCCGCGACCCCGCTGCCGCATGGCGACGAGCATGCCCCCTATTACCTGCGCGTCATGCTGGTCGATGCCCCGGGCATGCTGGCCCGTCTCGCCACCGCCATCGGGGCCGAGGGTGTCTCGATCCAGCGCATGCACCAGTATGACGGCGCCCCGGGCGCCAAGGCGGTGCCGGTCGTGCTGATCACCCATGACGCGCCCCGCGCCGCCGTCGACGCCGCGATCGCCGGGATCGAGGCGGGCGGCTTCTGCGACGGCGCCCCGGTGGCCATGCGGATCGAGACGGTCTGACGATGGCGCAGCGACTATCGGGAATAGTCGAGAGGTTCGGCGTGCGGCATTGAAACCATGCCCCGCCCCGCCGTATCCCTCGGGCGCGACATGCGGCCCTGGAACAGGGTGGCAGAAGGGTGGCTCGCCCCGGGTTGCCCGTGCAGGGAGAATGCCATGAACGCCACGACGACACCGGACACGTTCGAGGACCGGATGCTCTCGCTCGGTCTAGCCCGCGTGTCCGAGGCCGCCGCGATCGCCTCCGCCAAGCTGATCGGGCGCGGCGACGAGAAGGCCGCCGACGCCGCTGCCGTCGAGGCGATGCGAAGCGAGCTCAACAAGCTGGATATCCGCGGCACGGTCGTCATCGGCGAGGGCGAGCGCGATGAGGCGCCGATGCTCTTTATCGGCGAGGAGGTCGGCAAGGGCGCGGGCCCGGAAGTCGATATCGCGCTTGACCCGCTCGAGGGCACGACGCTGACGGCCAAAGCGATGCCCAATGCGCTGACGGTGATCGCCATGGGCCCGCGCGGCTCCATGCTGCATGCCCCGGATGTCTACATGGATAAGCTCGCCGTCGGCCCGCATGTGCCCGAGGACGCGGTGCATCTGGACATGGACGCCGCCGAGCGCGTGCGCGCCTATGCCGCCGCCGCGGGCAAGCCTGCCGAAGCGGTCAGCGTCTGCATCCTGGAGCGGCCGCGCCATGTCGAGCTGATCGACGGCGTACGCTCGACCGGGGCCGGCGTGCGGCTGATCACCGATGGCGATGTCGCCGGCGTGATCCATTGTGCCGAACCGAAGACCGGCATCGACATGTATATGGGGCAGGGCGGCGCACCCGAGGGCGTGCTCGCTGCCGCCGCGCTGAAATGCATGGGCGGCCATATCCAGGGCCGGCTGACCTTTCGCAATGACGACGAGAGAAAGCGCGCCGACAAGGCCGGCATCACCGATCTCGACCGCGTCTACGGCCGCGACGAGATGGTGCGCCAGGACGTGATCTTCGCGGCCACCGGCGTCACCAATGGCTCCATCGTCTCGGTTTCGAGGAAGGCGCCGTCGCGAAGCGCTCCCGAGACGATGGAGCCAGTGGTGACGCCGGTGGCCGCGAAGATCACGT
>JBCCSW010000506.1:0-2214 GCA_039199465.1 Pseudomonadota bacterium | reverse complement strand
CGCGAGCATGCCGTTGATCGCCGATTCGATCAGCTGCTGCTCGTCGACCTCCTCCACGTAGGTCGAGCGCACGCGTTCGAAGATATCGCCAAACAGATCGAGGTTCTCGTAGGTCGACCGCGCGTCCTCCTGCGCATGGGTGACGGCCACGATCTGGGGTAGTGCCGCGCCAAAGGCTGCGCCCGCCAAGAGAGCCAAGAGTGTTTTCCGCATGTGCCTGTCCGTTTTCATCGTTATTCCATGCCCGCAAACCAGGGTGCCGGATTGATCGGCACGCCCTCCCGGCGGATCTCGATATAGACCTGTCTGTCGTTGATCAGATCATCGCGTCTTTTTTGTGCAAGTAAATTCTCCGCCGAACCCGGCAAGGCGCGGGTTCCTGTCGCAACCTTCGCGGCTTTTCCTGCAATGGTTTCACCATGATCGCTCTCGCCGGGCACCGCAAGCGCGCCGAGATGCTCGCCCGCGGCGACGATCTCGCCGATGCTGCGGTCGGTAACCGCAAGGCCCGCCAGCGTGATGAGCCAATCGGGGGCCGGTTCGATGATGACGATCTGACCATAGCCCTCCAGCGGTCCGGCGAAGCGCACGGTGCCGGCGGCGGGGCTAGCGACCTCGGCCACGGCGGGCGCGGTCATCACGATGCCGGCACCGGGCTCGCCCCAGGGATCGGGATCGCCGAACTCAGCCGTCAGTCGGCCCGCGACCGGGGCTAGCAGCTGGCCGCGCAGGGCCTCGAAGCCGGCGCCTTCGCCCGGCTCCCCGCCGGCCGGGGGGATCAGGTCGGCGAGCGCCTCGCCCAGGGCGCCGATCGTCCGGGCGGTCTCACGGGCCCGATCGGCCTGCGCGCGGAGCAGCCGCGAGGGCGGCAGGCTGGCGCGCCGCTCGTCGATGGCGATCGCGGTGCGGGCGCGCAGGTCCTGCAGCGCCTCCAGTGCCTCGGTCGCGCCCAGGCGGGCCACGTCCTGTTCGACGCGCAGCCGGCCAAGCTGATCGAGCTCGGCGACCAGCCGCACGCGCCGTTCCTCCAGCGCCGGCGTGATCGAGGCCAGCAGCGTCTCTGCCCGCGCGGCGCGCAGCGGGCCGCCGGGATAGGCGAACATCGCCGAGCGTGGCGCGGTTGTGAGCGATTGCAGCGCCGCGACCAGCTCGCCGATGCGCGCACGGTTCATTTCGATCACGGTGGTCAGGCTGCCCGCGCGTTCGCCGACGCGGCGGAGCGTTTCACGATGGACCGCGAGCACGAGCTCTTGCGCCCGCACGGCCTGGACAAGGGCCGCGAGCTGACCCTCGCCGTCACCGGCGGCGCGCAGGGCCTCCTCGGCCCCCGCCAGCGCCTGCTGCGCGGCGCTCAGCGGGTCGGTTGGCCCTGACGGCGCTGGGGCGGGCGCCAGGAGGCCCAGGATGCCTGCCAGG
The DNA here is from genome assembly GCA_039199465.1 of Pseudomonadota bacterium. Lineage (GTDB taxonomy): Bacteria > Pseudomonadota > Alphaproteobacteria > Rhodobacterales > Rhodobacteraceae > Thermohalobaculum. The sequence goes on along the minus strand of JBCCSW010000506.1, from coordinate 798 downwards.
ATGGCAGTGGCCTTCGCGGCCAGCGGCGTTCTGCTCAGCCGTCCTGCGCTCATGCGGCGCCCTGCGCTGGCCTCACCTGATCGGTCGCGTCGCGCTCCGTGGTGCGATCCGTCGGGCGCAGCAGCGGCCTGCCGGTCATCGCCTCGGGCTGCGGCAGGCCGAGCAGCGCCAGCAGCGTCGGCGCCACATCGGCCAACCCGCCATCGCCCATCGAATTGGCCCCGCTTGCGGCGCCGCGCTCCACCAGGATGGCCGGCACCCGGTTCAGCGTGTGGGCGGTGTGCGGCTCGCCCGTCGCCGGGTCGACCATGACCTCGCAATTGCCGTGGTCGGCAATCACCAGCATGGCACCGCCGGTCTCCTCCAGCGCCGCGACGGCGCGGCCAAGGCCGGTGTCCACGGCCTCGCAGGCGCGGATCGCCGCCCGCAGATCGCCGGTATGGCCCACCATGTCCGGATTGGCGAAGTTGCAGACGATGAGGTCGGTGCGCGCCTTGATGCCGGCGGCGAGTTCGGCCGCGACCTCCTCGGCCGCCATCTCAGGGGCCAGGTCGTAGGTGCGCACCCTGGGGCTCGGCGCCATGTGGCGCCGCTCGCCGGGCGCTGTCGCCTCTGCGCCGCCATTCAGGAAGAAGGTAACGTGCGGATACTTCTCAGTCTCGGCGAGGCGGAGTTGGGTCAGGCCGGCGGCGGCGGCCGTCTCGCCCAGCGTGTCGGGGATCTCCGGCTCGTGGAACATCGTGTCCATCAGGGTGGAGAGGCGTTCGGAATAGGTCGTCATGCCGAGCGCCGCGGCGG
>JBCCSW010000505.1:0-2222 GCA_039199465.1 Pseudomonadota bacterium | reverse complement strand
TCAGCAGCTTGTAGAAATCCGTGTCGAGGACCGAGCGGACGATCGGGTCGATCTTCCACTGGTGGTCGTAGACGCGCTTGGCCATGTCGATCATCGCGGGTCCCTCCCTGCCGCTTCGGCGAGCTTTTGATCAGGGATAGGGCAGAGAGGGTCGGTTGGGTAGGGGGCGCGGCAGGACGGGGCGGGGCGAGACGAAGCGGGACGGGGCGCGGTCGTGGGCCCGCGGAGGCGCCGCAGAGGCGCGGTCGGGCGCGGGCCCCGGCCCTATGAAACGCCGGTTCACGCGAGGGCCGGGCGGCCGGCGCTAAGATGATGGCCCAGCAAGGTCGAACCGAGCCGACGTTTTCCTCGAACAGCGGCCTCGACGGCCGCGCGGGACCTGATGACATGCGCATGTTTCTTATGAGCTTCGCGCTCGCGGCCGGCGCCGCGGGCCAGGCCTTCGCCCTCGCCGTTCTGCCGGCGCAGGAGGCCTACTACACCTTCGGCGCCGGGGTCAGCGCCAACACCGAACGCCTTCTGTCGGACAAGGCGACCGTGATCGGCTTTCCCGGCCTCGACACGGTCAGCTTCATGCTCTTCGACCCCGCCCAAATCGCCGCGGACGTGCCCGAGAGCGGCGGCTTCCAAGCCTTTCTGGTGCTGGAGCACGATCCCGACGAGCTCGCCGGCACCTTGATCCCGGCGACCGCGGCGCGTCCGGTCTCGGTCTCCGCCTATGCGGTGGACGGGGTCTGGGATCCGGCGGGGGGCAATCTGGCGGACATCGACTACGGCGCCGGCGGCGCCTCGGTCGTCGCCACGACGATGGTGGGCGATCCGGGTCTTTACAGCTGGGACGTGACGGATCTGGTGAGCGACTGGCGCAGCGGCGTGCGCGGCTTGACCGCCCTGGCGCTGAGCGGCGTCTTCGGCAACGTCAACCAGGACGACTTCAACAGCTATGCGGCGATGCACACGGTCGGCTCGCAGACCGGCGTCGCGCCGCGAGCGGCGTGGTGTTCAGCTCGCCCCACAGCGGTCGACACTACCCAGAAGAATTCGTGCAAGCCTCGCGGCTGGACCGCCAAGCGCTGCGCGCATCAGAAGATGTCCTGGTGGATGAGCTCTTCGCCGGAGCGCCGGCTGCGGGCGCACCGCTCATCGCCGCGCGCCTGCCGCGCGCTTGGCTCGATCTCAACCGTTCGCCACGAGAGCTCGACCCGGCGTTGGTCGACGGGATTTCCGCACATGGGCTGAACCAGCGCGTGGCGGCAGGTCTGGGCGTCGTGCCCCGCGTCGTGGCCGAGGGTGCCGCGATCTACGATGGCAAGATCAGCCTGGCCGAAGCTGAGGCCCGCATCGCGGGTTTCCACGTGCCCTATCACGAAGCGCTCGATGAGCTGTTGCGCGCGGCGCGTGGCCGCACTGGGCGGGCGCTGCTCTATGATTGCCACTCGATGCCAGCCGAGGCCCTTCGTGCGGCACCCCGCATCCGGGGCCGCAGCCCCGATATCGTGCTTGGGGACCGGTTTGGCGCCTCCGCCCATCGCAGCACGGTCGCTGAGACCCAGGAAGCGTTCGAGCGCGCAGGCTTCGTCGTCGGCCGCAATACCCCGTTTGCCGGGGGCTACATCACACAGCGTTACGGCCGGCCGGCCCGCGGCATCGAGGCCGTGCAGATCGAAATCAATCGTGCGCTGTACCTGGATGCGGCGCGCCTGGAGCCTTTGCCGAGCTTCGGTGCTCTGAGAGAGCGTATCGACAGCGTCATCCGCGATCTGATCAAGGCGATGCCAGCTCCGGGTACGCTCGCAGCGGAGTAAGCCGTTCAAAAAGAACCCTGTGCGGGAGGGACTGCGTCGACCTAGCAGGGCGCGCCACTCCGCCCCTCTGCACGTCTCCAGACGAAAAAAAAGGCCGGGTTGCCCCGGCCTAAGTCTAAGGGAGGAAACGCCCAGGAAGGGCGGCGGCACCGAAGTACCGCTGACGAGAAACGTATGTGTGCAGCGCAGCAAAGGCAAGGGTGCAGATGCGAAGAAGGTTATGCTGCGCAAAATCGTATGCAATTGGGGCAGGTGACGATGCGATGGCGTGACAGCTGCCTGCTTTGCATGCAGCGGAACAGTCTCGATACGAAATCATATCGCCGGCCGTCGATTTAAAGTGTGATTCTCAGCGCAACGCCCGACCGCGCATGATCGCATCGCGACCGAACCGCGCGCGGATTGCGTCGGTCGCGC
>JBCCSW010000504.1:0-2239 GCA_039199465.1 Pseudomonadota bacterium | reverse complement strand
GGTCCATCGTCGCCGCGACCGGGCAGTGGGGCCCGCAATCGTACCGCCTGTGCATGCCAGCCTCCTCCGACGCCCTGCTGCACTAGGTGAGCGCGCCTTCACCTCTAGCCTGACCCGTCGCCGATCCCACGTCCATCCGTGCCACGACATCGACCTCCGGCGACAAGGAAACCCGACCATGCAGGCTTTCGGCCATGACGCCCCACGCAGGCTCGACGACCCTTCGGCCATCATCGAGATCGACGCGCCCGAGCCCGAGATGGGCCCCGACGACCTGCTGGTCAGCGTGCGTGCGGCGTCGGTGAACCCTGTCGACTCGAAGGTGCGCCAAAACCTGGCGCCGGAAGCCGGACCACGGATCCTGGGCTGGGATGCGGCCGGTGACGTCGTCGCGGTGGGGGCGAACGTGTCGGGCTTCGCGCCGGGTGACGCGGTCTACTACGCCGGCGATCTGACGCGCCCGGGGTCGAATGCCGAACGCCAGGCCGTCGATCACCGGTTGGCGGCGAAGAAGCCGACCAGTCTCGACTACGCCGCCGCTGCCGCGCTGCCGCTGACGACCATAACCGCATGGGAGATGCTGTTCGACCGCTTCCGTCTGCAACCGGGCGCCCAGGATCAGAGCGGGAGCGTGCTGGTGGTCGGGGGCGCGGGCGGCGTCGGGTCGATCGCCATCCAGCTTGCGAAGACCCTGACACCGTTCACCGTGCTCGCCACCGCCTCGCGGCCCGAGACCGGCGACTGGGTCCGCGAGCTTGGCGCCGATCATGTGATCAACCACAGCGCGCCCTTCGCCGAGGCGGTGAAGGCGGCGGTGCCGGGCGGCGTCAGCCACGCCTTCTCGACCAACGGGACCGGCACGCATTGGGCCCAGATCATCGAGGCGATGGCGCCACAAGGACATATCGGCCTGATCGACGATCCCGAGCAGTTAGACGCCTCGCTTCTTAAGCTGAAGTCGCTGACACTGACCTGGGAGTTCATGTTCACCCGCTCGATGTTCGCGACCGCGGATATTGGCGCGCAGGGCGCGCTGCTGGCGCGGACGGCGGCGCTGATCGACGACGGCCGGCTCCGCACGACGCTCGCCGATCACCTGGGCAAGATGTCGGTCGAGACGCTGCGTAAGGCGCATGGCCTGTTGGAGAGCGGGAGGAGCCGCGGCAAGATCGTGCTGGATGTGGCGTGAGCGCGCTGTGCGCGACGATGGCGCTGCCGCTCAGGCCGGCGGATCGATGCCGCTTTCGGCCAGCCAGCGCTCGATCCGGGTGCGGTTCACACCCAGGTCGCTGTAGCCGAAGCGCGCCCGCGACCAGACGACAAGCCCGCCCTCGACCGCCTTCACAGTGATGTAGTCGGGAAAGCCGAACACCGCCGAGCGCTGCACATAGGTGATGAAGCCGTCGGCCACGCTGCCGGCGACAACCTCGGTCCGCGGCGCGGCGCGGGCCACCGCGTCGAGCGCGCCCAGTGCGGCATTGGGATCGGCGAGCGTCAGGGTCCGGTCGGGCGTGGCCGCAGTCGCCCCGTCGGGGGCAAGCAGGAAGTCGTTGGGCTGGCCGGTGCGCTCGGCGACAGCAGGATCGACATGCCAGACTGCTGGGTCGTGCGCGGTGCTACGCACGGCGAGCCCACAGGCGGACAGGACCACCAGCACAAGGCCCGCAAGCCGAAACGCCCAAGTCTTCATGCGCGCCTCCTCGTCCCTGTCGGAGAACTGCCGCCGGTCCAGCAGCGCGCATCCGGCCAACATCGCTGACTTCGCGACGGCGTGTGCTGGCGTCGGCCCGAAACTCTCGGCGGGCAGCCGTATTGCCAGCAAACAGAACGATGCACTTCGGCTGAGGGATGACGCAGGTCGCCTCGGTGATCAGAGACGGTGCTCCGTGCATCGTCCTCGGGAGCGTCACTCGGCGCGTCGGGCGCCGGCGGTCACTCGGCGGCGGTGGCGGCGCTCTCCGCATCGGCCGCGTCGATCTCGGCGGCCTTCTTCTCCACCTGCTCGACGATATGATCGATCATCTCCTCGTTCGACATCTTGTGGCTCTGCTTGCCGGCCAGATAGACCATGCCGCGCCCGGCGCCGCCGCCGGTGAACCCGACATCGGTCATCAGCGCTTCGCCCGGCCCATTCACGACGCAGCCGATGATGCTGAGCGACATGGGCGTCTTGATGTGCGATAGACGGTCTTCGAGGATCGACACCGTCTTGATGACATCGAAGCCCTGCCGCGCGCAG
>JBCCSW010000503.1:0-2278 GCA_039199465.1 Pseudomonadota bacterium | reverse complement strand
TTCACCTTCACCTGCCCCGAGCCGCACACCTATGGCGGTGCAGGGGACCGCAAGGGCGTTCAGAACTATCACGCGGTGGCTCGCGCACCGGCCGCGCTGGATGCGCTGGTGATGATGTATGGCGTCACGCAGGCGACGAAGGAGAACATGCTGCCCCACGCCGGCAGCTGGTCGCTGAACGAGGCGATCCTGAACGGCCGGTGCGCGAGCCACCGCGTGATAGTTCTGAACGCCCTTGCGGTCCCCTGCACCGCCATAGGTGTGCGGCTCGGGGCAGGTGAAGGTGAAGACCTTCGACCAGTAGGCGCCGCAATGCGTGTCCCACAACACGGTGTTGGAGAGCGCCGGCAGCGAGGTCGGATGGAAGCTGATCGCCGCGTCCATGCCGTCGTAGTAGCCATGCGAGGCATGGATCGGCTTCGAGCCGCACATCTTTTCGGCCGGCTCGCCCATGAAGCGGATACGGCCAGGGATGTCATGGGCCACCATCGCGGCCTTCAGCGCCAGGACGCCGGTCAGCCCGCCCATGCCGAGGGCCGAATGCGGGTCGGTGTGTCCGGCGGCCGTCGGGTGATGACCAGCGCGCGGCTTGCGATAGGGCACCGCCTCCTGCGAGCAACCGGGCACCGCATCGTATTCGGCATAGGCACCGATGCAGGGGCCATCGCCCGCGGGGCTCGTCCAGTCCGCGCAGAAGGCGGTCGGCATGCCGGCCGAGCCCTCCTCGACCGTGAAGCCCTCGGCCCGGAGCCGCGCGACATACCAGGCGGCGGAGCGGTACTCGCGCCAGGCAGGCTCGTGCAGGTGCCAGAGCGTCATGTGATCGGCCGAGAGGCCGTCGGCCGCGCCCTCGACCCAGTCGAGCGCGGTCTGTTTTGCGGGCGTCATCGCGGCGGATGTCGTCTCGGCACGCGTCGTCTCGCTCATGGACGCTGCCCGTCGCCCATCGCCATGCGCGCCCGCCTGCGGCGCCGCAGCCAAAGATCGACCAACAGCAGGGCCAGCGTCAGCAGCATCAGCATCGTCGCGACAGCCGCGATGGTGGGGTCCAGATGGTCCTGGATGCCGTTCCAGATCCGCTTCGGCAGCGTGTAGACCTCGCGGCTGGTGATGAAGAGCACCGTCACGATCTCGTCGAAGCTGATGGTGAAGGCGAACAGCGCCCCGGACAGGACCCCCGGCATCACCGCCGGCAAGACGACGAGACGCACGGCCTGCGCGTTCGTGGCACCCAGATTGCGCGCCGCCTGCTCGGTCCGCGGATCGACATTCGCCAGCGCCGCCGACACCGTGATGATCACGTAGGGGATGGCGATCAGCGTGTGCGCGATGATGGTGCCGAGATAGGTGTCGATCAGGCCAAGGTCGATCCAGAAGCGGTAGAGCGCGAGCGCCTGCACGATCACCGGCACGATGATCGGCAGCAGCATGAACAGCCGCACGGCCTCGGCCGCGCGCGAGGACAGCCGCCAACAGCCGATGGCGCAAAGTGTGCCGAGGAGGACGGCCAGTGCGGTGGCGCAGCTCGCGACGATCAGGCTGTCGAGCGTGGCGGCGAGCCAGATCTCCTTCTCGAAGAAGGCGGCATAGTGCTCGAAGCTGATGCGCTCCTTCGGCAGCGACAGGTAGTACTGGTCGGTCACCGACACGGGAATGACGATCGCCATGGGCAAGACCAGAAAGCCCAGCACCGTCCAGGCCAGCCCCAGCGCGACCATCCGACCCCAGAGCGCGCGGCGGTCCCGCACCCGCCGGCGGGGCAGCGCGATCGCCTCGGCCGCCGCGGTCATCGCGCCGCGCCGAACACGGTGCGCATGTCGACGAAGCGCGCGACGAGGCCGAGCGCCAGGAACACGGCAAACAGGAGCACAGTCGACAGCATGGTCGCCTGCCCCCAGCGCAGCGTCTCCTCGAAGCTGACGCGGATGTATTCCGAGATCATCACGACTTTGCCGCCACCGAGCAGCGCGGGCGTGATGAAGAAGCCCAGCGAGAACACGAAGACCAGGATCGTCGCCGCGATGATCCCAGGCTTCGACAGCGGCAGGAACACCAGCAGGAACGCCCGCGCAGGCGAGGCGCCGAGCCCGCGGGCCGCCGAGAGCAGCTGCGGCCGGATCCCGATCATATTCGCATAGATGGGCAGCACCGCGAGCGGCAGCATGAAATGCACCATCCCGATGAGCACGCCGATCTCGTTGCGGACCAGCCGCAGCGGCTGGTCGATGAGGCCGATACCCATCAGCCCCTCGTTCACCACGCCATTGCCGCGCAGCAG
>JBCCSW010000502.1:0-2280 GCA_039199465.1 Pseudomonadota bacterium | reverse complement strand
TCGCCCGCCAACCCGCAGGGCACGGTTGCCGACGAGGCATGGTGGCGCGCGCTCTTCCGACTGGCGGAGCGGCATGACTTCCGGGTCTTCGCCGACGAATGCTATGCCGAGATCTATGATGAGGTGCCGCCGACCGGCGCCCTTGAGGTCGCCACCGCCGACGGCGTCGATCCCGAGCGCATCGTGGCGTTTCACTCGCTCTCCAAACGCTCGAACCTGGCAGGGCTCCGTTCGGGCTTCGTTGCCGCAGGGCCGGTGGCGCGCACGGCGATCCTGCAGCTCCGCTCCTATGCCGGCGCACCGCTGCCGATCCCCGCGCAACACGCCGCCGCCATGGCCTGGGGCGAGGAGGATCACGTGGCGGCGAACCGCGACCTCTACCGCCAGAAGTTCGCGCTGGCCGACCGGATCCTCGGCAACCTGCCCGGCTATCGGCGTCCGGGCGCGGGCTTCTTCCTGTGGCTGAAGGTCGGTGACCGGTCGGGCGACGGCGAGGCAGCGGCGCTCAGGCTCTGGCGCGAGGCGGGCGTGAAGACCCTGCCGGGCGAGTACCTCTCGCGCGCCACCAGCCACGCGCTGAGCGAGGCCGGCTGGCCGGGCGATCCCGGCGCCGGGTATCTGCGGCTTGCCCTGGTGGCACCGGCCGAGGACGTGGCGCGCGGCCTGACCGCCGTCCGTGACGTGCTGACATGACGCGCGCGGCCCGGCCGTGATGCATCGAAGGGGTTGTTGACGATGGCGTTTTTCTGGGGTGACGCACAGGGCGCAGCGGATGACGAGGCGCTGGCCGACGAGCATCCGCAGGCCGGCCTGATCAGCGCGCTGGCCGCGCGGGCCGGCGGGGTAGGCGCGCTGGTGATCGCTGCGGCGCTCTGCGGCGCGCTGGCGAGCTATGACACGAACGATCCCAGCCTGATGACGGCGACGGGGCGCGATCCCGGCAACTGGATGGGTGCGCCGGGCGCGCTGGTGGCCGATATGCTGGTGCAGGGTCTTGGCCTCGCCGCCTGGGCGGTCGTCGCGCTGATCGGCGCCTGGGGCTGGCGCCTGGCGGCAGCGCGCGGCGACGAGCGGATTTGGGCGCGCATGATCCTGATCCTGCCTGCGATCGGCGCGGTCTCGATCTTGGCGGCGCTCTATCCGCCCTGGGACGGCTGGCCGATCGGTGCGGGCCTCGGCGGCGTGCTCGGCGACCGGGCGGCGACCGTTCTGCTGCTCAGCCTGCCCGTGCCCCCGGCCGAGGCCGCGCTGCAACTCACTATCGGCATGGGGGTCATCGCAGCCATACTGATGGCGGCCGCCCTCGGCATCACTATCGCCGAGGCGCGTCTTGCCACGCTGTGGCTGGCATCGACCTCCGCCGCGGTGGCGGCACCGATATTGGCCCTGGTCCGGCGCGCCCCCGCGACCATCACGGGCGCCGTCGCCGGGCGGGGCACCCCGCCGCCGCCCCGCTCGGAGACCATGGCGCCGGCCGAGCCGGTACGCATGCGCCGCATGGTGGTCGAGGACGATCCCGACGCCGTCGCCGAGAGCGCGGTGGCGGAGGGCGAGACGCGACACGGTCGGCAGGCGGTCGAGATGGTCGGCGCGGCCGGCCGGCGCATGGCGTCCTTCGGTGCCAGTCTTGCCTCCGGCCTCGCCTCGGGCCTGACACCTGCTCGCGCAGGGCCCGGCAAGGACCACAGCTCGGATGCCACCCAGCAGACCGGCGCCACCCGAACGGCCGAACCGGTGATGATGTCGTTGGCGGGGCCCGACACCGGCGGGGTGGGCGCAGGCGGCACCGGCGTGGGGCAGGCGCTCCGCGCGCTGGAGAGCGGCGGTACCGGAGCGTCACCCATGCTCGACCGACCCGACTACAGCGCCCTGGACGATGCCGATGCGGAACCACCGGCGCCACCGGTCGCCGCGCCGAAGCGGGGCGTGCCCCGTCGCTCGCGGCGGGCCCAGGCGGATGCCCAGCCCAGCCTGTTCGACGCGGGTCTCGGAGACGACCCCTACGAGCCGCCCACGCTCGCCCTGTTGGCGCGACCCGTCGACATCCAGGTGCCGCAGGCGAGCCAGGCCGCGCTGACCGAGAATGCCCGCATGCTGGAGACCGTGCTCGACGACTATGGCGTGCGGGGCGAGATCGTGGCGGTGAAGCCCGGCCCGGTCGTCACGCTCTATGAGCTGGAGCCCGCGCCGGGCCTGAAAGCCAGCCGCGTCATCGGCCTCGCCGACGATATTGCGCGGTCGATGTCGGCGCTGTCGGCCCGCATCGCCACCGTACCCGGC
>JBCCSW010000501.1:0-2317 GCA_039199465.1 Pseudomonadota bacterium | reverse complement strand
GCTCCGTCTTCGATCGTCGCCAGCAAGGCGTCCACGCCCACGGTCGCACCCTCGCCCGCCACGACCTCGCCCAGCTTGCCCGCGCCCGGGCTCGGCACTTCGACCGAGACCTTGTCGGTCTCCAACTCGCACAGCACCTCATCGACGGCGACATGCTCGCCCGGCTTCTTGAACCAGGTCGCTACCGTCGCCTCGGTCACACTCTCGCCGAGCGTCGGCACCCGAACTTCCACCGTCATTGTTCTCGTTTCCTCCTCGTCTCGGGCGCGCTCAGGCGTCGAGCAGGCCAAAGGCCTGAGCGATCAGCCGCTCTTGTTCCGCCTTGTGCTGGCTTGCGAGGCCCGTCGCCGGCGAGGCTGCCGCCGAGCGCCCGGCATAGACCGGGCGTGGCTTCGCCGCGCCGATGCGCGTCAGTACCCATTCGATATTCGGCTCCACGAAGAACCAGCCGCCCTGGTTCTTCGGCTCCTCCTGGCACCAGATCACCTGCGCGTTGGGAAAACGCGCCAGCTCTCGCGTCAGGCTGAGCGCCGGGAACGGATAGAACTGCTCCAGCCGCAGGATGTAGATGTCGTCCAAACCGTCGGCGTCGCGCTTCTCCAGCAGGTCGTAATAGACCTTGCCCGAGCACATCACGACGCGGTTGATCTCGGCATCCGGCTTTAGCTCAAGATCCGACTTGCCAAGCTCCGCGTCGTCCCACAGCACGCGGTGGAAGCTCGACCCCTCGCCCAGTTCGCCCAGCGTCGAGACGCAGCGCTTGTGGCGCAGCAGGCTCTTCGGCGTCATCAGGATCAGCGGCTTGCGGAAGCTGCGATGCAGCTGACGGCGAAGGATGTGGAAATAGTTCGCCGGCGTCGTGCAGTTGGCGACGATCCAGTTGTCCTCGGCGCTCAGCTGCAGGAACCGCTCGGGCCGGGCCGAGGAGTGCTCGGGCCCCTGCCCCTCATAGCCATGCGGCAGCAGCATCACGAGGCCGGACATGCGCAGCCACTTGCGCTCGCCCGAGCTGATGAACTGGTCGATGGTGATCTGCGCACCGTTCACGAAATCGCCGAACTGCGCCTCCCACATCGTCAGCGCGTTCGGCTCGGCCAGCGAGAAGCCGTATTCGAAGCCGAGCACGGCGTATTCCGACAGCATCGAGTCGATGACTTCCAGCGTCGCCGATCGGTCCTCGAGCCCCATCAGCGGGAAGTAGCGCTGCTCGGTCTTCTGGTCGGTGATGCCGGCATGGCGCTGGCTGAAGGTGCCGCGCACGCTGTCTTGGCCGGCAAGGCGGACCTTATAGCCCTCCTGCATGAGCGTGCCGAAGGCGAGCGCCTCGGCCGTTGCCCAGTCGATGCCCTCGCCGGTCTCGATCATCTGCTTCTTGGCGTCCAGCAGACGCGCGATGGTGCGGTGCGGGGTGAAGCCCTCGGGCAGCGTCGTCAGCGCCTCGCCGACACGCCGCAGCCGCGGCTCGGGCACGGCGGTCTGTCCGCGCTGATACTCGCCATCGTCGCGACTGATGTCCTTCCAGCGCCCGTCGAGCCAGTCGGCCTTGTTCGGCTTGTAAGACTTGCCCGCCTCGAACTCGTCGGCGAGGTAGTATTGGAAGGCGGCCTTCATCTCCTCGACCTCGCCCTCGACGATCAGGCCATCGGCCACCAGACGTTCGTTATAGATCGCGAGCGTCGTCTTCTGCGTCTTGATCGCCGTGTACATCTGCGGCTGCGTGAACATCGGCTCGTCACCTTCGTTGTGACCGAACCGGCGGTAGCAGAAGATGTCGATGACCACGTCGCGCTGGAACTTCTGGCGGAACTCGGTCGCCACCTTGGCGGCGTGCACCACCGCCTCGGGGTCGTCGCCATTCACGTGGAAGATCGGGCAGTCCACCATCTTCGCGATGTCGGTCGGGTACGGGCTCGACCGGCTGTGATGAGGCGCCGTTGTGAAGCCGATCTGATTGTTGACGATCAGATGGATCGTGCCGCCGGTCTTGTGCCCTTTCAGACCCGACAGGCCGAAGCACTCGGCCACCACGCCCTGCCCCGCGAAGGCGGCATCGCCATGCAGCAGCACCGGGATCACGGTCGTCCGGTCGCCGCCGAGCTGGTCCTGCTTGGCCCGCGCCTTGCCGAGCACGACGGGGTTCACCGCCTCCAGATGGCTGGGATTGGCGGTCAGCGACAGGTGCACGCTGTTGCCGTCGAACTCGCGGTCCGAGGATGCGCCGAGATGGTATTTGACGTCGCCCGAGCCCTCCACGTCGTCGGGCTTGAAGCTGCCGCCCTGGAACTCGTTGAAGATCGCGCGATAGGGCTTGGCCATC
>JBCCSW010000500.1:0-2324 GCA_039199465.1 Pseudomonadota bacterium | reverse complement strand
CGAGGAACCAGCCATTGGCCTCGGCCAGCTCCTTGGCCTTCTGGTACATGCCGAAGCCCTTCGAGGCCCGCGGAGTCAGGACGACCTTGGCGCCGAGGAACCGCATCAGCCGCCGCCGCTCGATCGAGAAGCTGTCGGCCATGGTCACGACCAGCGGATACCCCTTAGCGGCGCAGACCATGGCAAGCCCGATGCCCGTGTTGCCCGACGTCGCCTCGACCACCGTCTGGCCGGGCTGCAGGCGCCCCTCGCGCTCGGCGGCCTCGATGATGTTCATCGCCAGACGGTCCTTCACCGAGGCGGCGGGATTGAAGAACTCGGCCTTGGCGTAGATCGTCACATGATCGGGCGCGATCCGGTTTAGGCGGATGCAGGGCGTGTTTCCGACGGTGTCAAGCACGCTGTCGTAAAGCGTGCCGCGGCCGTCGGTTCGGCGGATCGATCCGGGTGTCTCGAGGGGAGCCATGGGTTTCCTCCGTTGTGGTGGTGCGTCCGCGTGCACCCGCAGAGCAAACTACGTGCTGTTTTCGTAGTCTGCTGGCTATCACGCGCGAGCGATCACTCTGCCGCCGTTGTGCTGGAAGCATGTCCCAAAAGCGAGCGAAATCTCCCGCCTTCTGCTTGCGGCTGCGAGCACCCGACGCGCCGCGCGAGCGCGCAGCGGATTGTTGAAGCGACCGGGCGCGTCGACTATGCCGAAGGCCAAAACCTGCGCCGCGACCAGGGCCCGCGAACGCCGGCCCGACGGCGCCAAAACACACTCGGGAGGACGCTCGGATGACCCCATTGGATGGAAAAGGCATGGTCGAGCCGCCGGCCGATCTGGCGGCCGCAGCCCATATCGACGCTGCGAAGTACCAGGCGATGTACCGTGCCTCGGTCGAGGATCCCGAGGCGTTCTGGGGCGAGGCCGCCAAGCGCCTCGACTGGATGAAGGCGCCGACGAAGATCAAGAACACGTCGTTCGACTACCACAACGTCTCGATCAAATGGTTCGAGGACGGAACCCTGAACGTGGCGGCCAACTGCGTCGACCGTCATGTCGCCGCGCATGGCGATCGTGTTGCGATCCTGTGGGAGCCGGACGATCCCACCGAGGCGGCTGAGCACATCACCTATGCCCAGCTTCGCGACGAGGTCTGCCGCTTCGCCAACGTCCTGAAGGGTATGGGCGTCGCCAAGGGCGACCGGGTCGTGCTGTACCTGCCGATGATCCCGGCCGCCGCCTATGCCATGCTGGCCTGCGCCCGGCTCGGCGCGATCCACTCGGTCGTCTTCGCCGGCTTCTCGCCCGACGCGCTGGCCGATCGCGTCAATGGCTGCGAGGCGAAGGTCGTCATCACTGCCGACGAGGCGCCGCGCGGCGGGCGCAAGACGCCGCTGAAGGCCAATGTCGACAAGGCGCTCGCGAAATGCGGCGACAGCGTCCAGGCGCTGGTCGTGCGCCGCACCGGCGGCGATGTGCCGATGACTGCGGGCAGGGACCACTGGTACCACGACCGCGCCGCGGGCGTCTCGACCGACTGCCCGGCGGTCGAGGTCGAAGCCGAGGACCCGCTCTTCATCCTCTACACCAGCGGCTCGACCGGTAAGCCGAAGGGCGTGGTGCACGCCTCGGGCGGCTATCTTCTCTACGCCGCGATGACCCATGAATACGTCTTCGACTACAAGCCGGGCGAGGTGTTCTGGTGCACCGCCGATGTCGGCTGGGTCACGGGGCACAGCTACATCGTCTACGGCCCGCTGGCGAACGGCGCGACGACGCTGATGTTCGAGGGCGTGCCGACCTATCCCGATGCCGGGCGCTGCTGGGCGGTCTGCGAGAAGCACAAGGTCGCTCAGTTCTACACGGCGCCGACGGCGATCCGGGCGCTGATGGGCCAGGGCGACGACTTCGTCACGAAGTACGATCTCTCCTCGGTTCGCATCCTCGGCACCGTGGGCGAGCCGATCAATCCCGAGGCCTGGCGCTGGTACAACGAGGTCGTGGGCCAGAAGCGGTGCCCTATCGTCGACACCTGGTGGCAGACCGAGACGGGCGGCCACCTCATCACCCCGCTGCCCGGCGCCACGCCGACCAAGCCGGGCTCGGCCACGTTGCCGTTCTTCGGCGTGCAGCCCGTGGTGCTGGACCCGCAGGCGGGCACGCTGATCGAGGGCAACGGCGTCGACGGCGTCCTGGCCATCGCCGATAGCTGGCCCGCGCAGATGCGCACCGTCTGGGGCGATCACGACCGCTTCGTCAGCACCTATTTCGAGCAGTACAAGGGCTATTACTTCTCGGGCGACGGCTGCCGGCGCGACGAGGACGGATACTACTGGAT